>JABHYP010000768.1 GCA_018656855.1 Candidatus Latescibacterota bacterium
CTGAAGACCCCAATCTCACCGATGTCGTCGCCGAATCATACAACCGCATAGTAAAAACTTATGATGAAATCGGCATCGACGGCGGCTGGAGAGAAGGCGCAGGATATGGATTTCATACGGTGCATGTTGCAATGTATTTTGCCGATGCGCTGAAAAGAATCACAAACGGGGAATTTAATATTTTCGACCATCCGAAACTTGAGACATTCGCCAAATTCCCTCTCTACATCAGCGCTCCGCCCAATAAATCCGCTAAGTTCGGCGACTCAAGCGCAGGCAGATACAGCAGCGCAACCATGAGCGGCAAGCTTGCACTCGAGACCGGAAACAATCTTTGGGCATGGATTAATAAAAACTGGTGCGGCACACCCGGCGATATATTCCATATTATTTGGGCAGCGCACAATGTTGAACCGCAGCTTCCCTCCGGGACATCACACCATTTCCGTAAAATTGACTGGATTACGATGCGAAGTGATTTTTCCGATCCTGAAAAAGTTACGGTAATATGCAAAGCCGGCAAAAACGACGATACTCATCATGGTCATCTCGATGTCGGCCAGTTCATGGTTTACTGGCGCGGTGTTGATTATATCTGTGATCACGGCGCCGCTGCCTATGATGAAAAATTTTTTGACCCGGAAAAATACGATACCCCCCAGGCATCCAGCCGCGGTCATAATCTAATCTTTGTAAACGGCGAACAGCAGATTTCGGGAAGCAATTATCACGAACCCATCGATGAAAACATAGGCGGAGAAGTACTCGAATTCAGACCCGGGAAAGACCGTGATTATACGCTCATGGATCCGACAAACGCATATCCGAAAAAAGAACTGAAAAAATGGCGGCGTCATATCATACTTGAAAAACCTGTAATAACCGTGGTGGTTGATGAGGTTGAATCGGAAAAAGGCGCGGAAATTGAGGCAAGATTTCACTCTAAATGTGAACAGATAGTAAAAGACGGCTATACCCTGCTTCATGGTAAAGACGGCGACATAGCCATGATCCCGGTAATTGACGGAGATTTTACTTTCAGGCCTGCCGGGCATGCTTATCAGGCGTTACAGAAGAACGTCCGGTTTCAATGGATACCTTATAATGGAACCGTATTACACGCTCCTGGCAACCGGACTGTAATAGCCCATATCATTCTTCCGGTTACTGGTGACAGCGAGGCGCGGGCGATTGTTAATTCTGCGGAAAGGTCTTTCGATAATACGGGCAATTTTATACTATCATTTGTTAAAAAAGGGGAAATGTACAGATATATGTTTAAAAAAGAGAAAGATGGACTAAAATTTGAATAGAAAAAAATATCCGATTATCCCCTTAGCCCAGCAAATATTTCAAATAGTTAGACTTTAAATCTTGAGCCCCCTAAATCCCCCGGAGGGGGACTTGTTGAAGCAGGCGGCTCATTCACTCTCTTTGTAAAAGATGGAACTGATGGGTGATATGGAGAATAACCATGAAACGCTCAGCCATTATTTTTCAATCAATTAAAAATCTCGTTTTCTTATCCATCTTCGCATTTTCCGCCTCGTTGGCCTTCTGCGAGTGGCATTACCAGGACAGTGGGACGACAAATTCATTATGGGACATCTGTTTTGTTGATGAGAATAACGGATGGGCGGTCGGTAGTGGTTCGACTATCGTGGCAACAAACGATGGCGGTGAAACATGGTTCAAACAAAGTACAATATATCAACCATATCAATTTACAAAGGTTTGTTTTGTAAATCGCATGGTTGGGTATTGCATTGGCAGAACAGAACAATATCCTTCGTATGATCCAGAACACAGAGGAATACTATTAAAAACTATTGATGGCGGAGTGTCATGGAAAAAGGTGGAAACAGGATTTGGTTTTCATAATGTTTATGCCATAGAATTTATTGATGAACAAACAGGGTGGATTTCAATTTCAACTGAAAATCAAACTGCAGAATTCATTATAAAAACATCGGATGGTGGTGAAACATGGGAAACACAATATGAAAATAGATACGGCAATGCAATTAGTCAAATTGATTTTATAAATGAACATACCGGCTGGGCGGTTTTTAATATTCCTTTAGATGATTATGATCACTTACTTTTTACTGATAACGGCGGAAAGAACTGGAGCGAAATATCGCAACTTCCATTTGATAGAATCTTTGCCGTTTCTGAAAACGTTCTATGGGGGTATTTCACATTATTATATCAATCGAATGATGGAGGGAGAAACTGGGTCAATATACCTACAATATCCAGTTACCCCCAAAGAGATTTTGGTCACAAAGGAGAAGCTTATTTAATATATCCTATAGATGAAAGGAGGATTTATGTTAGAACCTCTCGTGAGTTTGATGATGTATGGTACGATACATTGTTATTTACCGAAAACCGGGGAGAAACATATGATATTGTATATGAAGAACAAAAAACTTTTTATTTGCTATATATGACCGGAATTGGTGAAAATACTATATGGGTAGCAGGTTCGGACGGAAAAATTCTGAAATATACCAGAGATGAAACAGAGGTTGAATCTTCAGTTAGTATCAAACCCTCCACATTTATTCTTAACCAGAACTCGCCCAACCCATTCAATGCATCTACCTCTATTATGTTCTCTATTACGCATCCTGAAAACATTACAGTAAACATATATAATGTTGAAGGGAAAAAGATATTTACTCTTGTATCAAGGTTTCATGGCCCCGGCACCTATACATACCTCTGGAATGGAAAAGATGAGATATCAGGCACAGATGTGGCATCAGGGCTGTATTTCTATGAAGTTAAAACCGACACCAATTTTATGCGTAAGAAAATGCTTTTGATACGTTAATCCTTTTCCCTGTCACAACAAAAAAGCATCATGAAAAGGATTTAAATTATATCACTTAAGCGGCTCTTTTCATAAATAATGTGACATATTCAGCTTAAGTCAGGCGTAGTCATTGCAAGGCATAGCCAAAGCAATCCCCTGTCTTAGATTGCTTCGTTCACTCCGTTCACTCGCAATGACATGTTGTAATTACGTTGAAGTATTTATGAAACTGTTTACTTAGAAAAAACATTCAAGTAAAAATATCCGATACTCTCCCGCCCTTTTCGATCATACGGTCGAGAGCGAGCATGTTGACCATGAGTTGCCTGGGGTGATGAAAATTCCCGACACGGGTGGCTTTTTTCATATACGTTACCTTCCTGTCAGAATACAGTATCCAGATAGGGTAACCGTACTGCTTGAGCGGGAATTTGTCGAGGACATAAGTGTACATCCTGTCGAACCAGTCCTTTGCCCACTGCGCGCCGGTATGCTCTATTGCTAACAGTGTGCCGATAAGCACCTCTTCCTGCAGCCACAAAGATTTGCTGGTTGTCCAGATATTATTGTCCAC
>JABHYP010000769.1 GCA_018656855.1 Candidatus Latescibacterota bacterium
CCTGGAACCATCCGGTGCTGGTCGGCGATGTCCTGCTGGTTCGCAACGGTCAGGAGATGGCAGCGTTCCGGCTATCCCTCGCGGGCGGCTAACGGTAGATTCCCCACCATAACTGAACTTAGATCGTTATACGGTAGTTTTCAGTTGAAGAAGATATTACTGATTTAATATCGCAAGGAGGTCTGGGCATGTTACACTTAATAAGGACATTTTCGGTTATAGCTATAATTCTGCTTTTTAGTTCTGTAGTATATGGGCAAACTATTGTTGAATCTGATAAAGAAACTTTAAAGTATATAATGAGCGTAAATGTACTGGTTGAAGACTTAAATCCAGATATTGAAGAAGATGGATTAAATAAAATTTCTATTCAAACTGATGTTGAATCGTCGTTTTTTATGGAAGATATAAAAGTATTAACCGAACACGAATGGCTGAAGGGTAAAGAATATGGAAATCCTTTCTTATACGTTAAAGTAAGTAATTTGAAGGATGAATCAGGAATATATTCTTATTTTGTAACTGTAAAATTTGTTCAAGCTGTTCATCTCGTGCGTTATCCAAAAATCATTTGTTTAGCCCCTACATGGGAATCGACGGGTGTGTTTGGAACAGTAGGTGAAGACAATGTAGATTCTATAAGAATTGACGTAAAAGACCAAGTCGACGAGTTCATCAACGACTACCTCGCCGTGAATCCGCAAGAATGAAGGCTGCTCACAGACTACCACCCGCTTGCAGATTCAAGCTCGACACACGTCCTGTGCGTCTCATACATATTGATTGTTATGCCCAATAATTCGCCATCCATTTTCCACCTCATGTGACATTGAGTATCGTACCCAATTATGACAGTCGGAACAACTATTTAATGTGAATATCGACCTTATGTCAGATTCATAGGTGTAATATTCCCCGGCTTCAATAACGATAATCCCACAACAAATGACAAAAATAATACACAAAAATATTCGCACTATTCTCATGACTGTCTCAACTTTGCAAACTTTGTGTGATTTTTTAAACTCTCTAAGATAATACTACCGGTTTTGAAATTTGGGGTAAAGTTATTTATTCCATTCATTCTCTTTAAGGCTAACTGTGTGCATTCAATCGTCTTCTAATTATATAAAATTCTTTTATATTGACAATCATCGAAAAAAGCCTTAATAATGAAATGTTATGGGTGCCAAAGACTAGTAAAGGAGTAAAAAAATAATTATTTATTAATGTTGGTGTTTTTTACTCACCCATGGCATCAACTAAACATGAGCCTCAACATTATGTATGAACAAAACTACTTCTATGACACCCATAGCATTAAATATGATTAGCGTTATAATATTATAATAATACCACTATTATATTAAACGTTTGCGAGTTATTTCTGTTCCATGTTTTTCATTAATACTAACATTATTGGGCAACATTTCCATTTCAAAATTAACAAATAATTATTAGCAAGAAACTTTTGGAGCTGGTTTTCACGTGATTTATTATTTCTTTCAAAATCTAGTTTTGTTACCGCATTTACGCAACAGCAGATGAGCATGGTCGTATACGTTAGTTTTCTGTTGAAGATGAGATTACTGGTTATATGATTATACACGGGAGGTTTAGCAATGGCAGAAGTGAAAGAGCAATGCCCTGTCAGTTTGGATATTGATTACTCAGAAAGCGCTGATAAGCTTACTACTTTTTTCCGGATTTTTACTGTCATCCCCATTTTTATCATCTTGGCTTTACTTATCGGTGGAAATAATGAAACACATTCTTCTGTAGAAGGCTGTAAATCTATTTGCTATGGCGGTGGATTTGTGTTTTTCCCGACGCTATTAATGATTCTTTTCCGGGAAAAGTATCCTAAGTGGTGGTTTGACTGGAATGTTTCTCTAACAAAGTTTAGTACGAGGGTTTTTTCCTATTTATTGCTGCTCAGACATGAATACCCTTCTACAGAGGAAGAACAAGCGGTTCACATTGAAATACCTTACCCTGATGTAAAAGAAGAGCTTCACCGTGGAATGCCCCTTGTGAAGTGGTTTTTAGCCATTCCGCACATTATTATTCTCTGTTTTCTTTATATAGCTGTAGCGATTTGCACAATAATTTCCTGGTTTGCCATACTATTTACTGGAAATTATCCAAGAGGTTTGTTTGATTTTGTAGTTGGTGTCATAAGATGGTCACTCAGAGTAAGCGCATATGCTTTCCTATTGACTACCGACCGGTACCCACCTTTTAAATTGAGCGAGTAACTATTAGGTTGAGTTAAGTATAGCCTCTGTAATAAAAGAGGAAATTTTATTAGCGTATAATCCGCGCAGCAACCTGACGCTCAGAGCTTGGGATTTTTGGTAAGTTAAGTGCCAAATTAAAGTTTGCCCTTTTTATAAGGCATTGCTTGTAAATGCAATATCGCAGGTTATGCCAAGGTGTTATTTTCCTAAAGCCGTGCGACATTCGTGCCCATAAACACTCCCGGAAGTCACATATGGCCTCTTCAAAGCTATGTTTGTGACAATAATACACTTGACTGAAACATTGGATACGTTATTATTTATTTATAAACAAGATTGAGCCAAAATATAATCAACAATGATTTTGATAGGGGGAATATCAGTTTAATAATTATTTTATGAATTATCTGTATTTTGAAACCGAAAGTAACGTAAAATGGAAAATCTTGCACTGACAGCTTTTATTTTCGGTATCATTAGTGCTTCGTCTCTTCCCATGGGTGCTATTACTTCAATTTTCTGGTCACCAAGTGAACGGGTAGTCGCGGTCATGATGGCTTTTGGAGCCGGAGCTCTGCTCGCTGCCCTCACCATTGACCTTGTCGGAAACGCTCTAAGTGAAGGTCATTTTTATCCGCTGGCCCTTGGCTGTATCATTGGCGGTATCCTTTTCGACATCCTCAACTTTACCGTAAACAGTAAAGGAGGCTTTCTTCGAAAAACGGCAACTGCCATCAATCACCTAAAACGTAGCAAAGCCAGACAATACAAGTATATTGTAGATAAAATGAGCAGAGTACACCTCTTTAATCTATTGCCACCGGATGAAATCCAGAATCTTGTTCCTGAAATAACCAACCGAACTTACGACAAGGGGGCAGTGATTCTACACCAAGGTGATCCGGGTGACAGCCTATTTATCATCGACCGTGGTACAGTTGAAATTTTCTGCGATGACATAGAGAGCGGTAGAATCGCCACGCTCGGAGAAAACGATGTCGTGGGAGAAATTGCGCTGGTAACTGGCGAGCCGCGCTCGGCAACTGCGATTGCAGTAACCGAAGTCCGGGTTTTGATAATACTCAAGGAAAGTTTCGACCGGCTTTTATCGGTATCTCCGAAACTTAACAGTGCTGTCATGGACCTTGTCAGATCCAGGATAGGAGATCTTCGCGAGAAAAAAACCATTTCTTACGAGAAGGCGAAAAAATGGCTTTACACGGCAGCCCGCAATATTGAAAGCAAAGCAACACCTCCAACTGATATGGACATCAGGGAAGCAGCGTCCGAACACGGAGGTGCTCCTGTTGCAATCTGGCTCGGGATTTTGCTTGACGGTATCCCTGAATCCCTTGTTATCGGGGCAAGCCTCATCCATGAATCAATCAGTATATCCCTCATCGCTGGGCTATTCCTCTCTAACTATCCCGAGTCACTTTCGAGCTCTATCGGAATGCGCCGACACAATTTCCCGAGCGGTAAAATTATCTGGATGTGGACATCGTTGATGATCTTCACCGGTATCGGCTCGTTTTTCGGCAATATCTATTTCGAGGGAGTTCCGCATTCTCTTTTCGCTTTGACAGAGGGGATTGCCGCGGGTGCAATGCTCACCATGATCGCCGAAACCATGCTGCCCGAGGCGTATTTCAAAGGGGGTGCCATCTCCGGTTTCTCCACACTCCTCGGTTTCCTTGCTGCGATTTTCTTCAAGACGCTTGAATAACCTTTTTATACCTGTAGGATTGATTATGGTTATTATACCATAAATCCCAAATGTGCAAGTATATTACATTTTTGCTCATGTACGCTCCCATAAGCCACGAATTCCCTCATCATGACTGTAGTGCCATTGGAAAGGCTACAACAATCAGCCCTAGCTGATGAACAATATCAATTTTCTATAAAATCAGTTAATTCTGCACACTACCCACAGTGTAACTATTTTATAATGCGATTGCCGCTGAATGCTATAGATTTTTAAAAAACGACCGATAATACTAATAGAGTGTGAGGTGTTTAATTTTTCTAATAGTGCAGTAAAGGAAAACCCAATGAGTTTACTTAGCATGACATCATTGCAGTTTGCCAACTCACAGTACAGTGATATGTTTCCAAAATCATCTGCAAACAATGATTTAGTGAAAATATTGGATAGTATTGTTGACCAATATATGACTTCAGCTATCTCAAATGAAATGATAACGAATAACTTGAGTGGATTTTATCCAAGGCAAGATTCTTCAATTCAGTTGCCTCTGGGGGATACTCAAAATCCTGCGACACATGAGCTCATTTCAGCAAGCCTTAAGTCACAGCAACAGCCCGTCTTTTCAATCGATAATGTGTCGGATGGAACAAACAAGTACGAACTCTTACTGGCTGTCAACCGTTCCATAATAGGAACCGATATCAACCTCTTCAGTATGCAGAATACTTCCACCGGCGGTTTATTCGACATGCTGGCCTGAACCAACATCCCCAGCAATATGAATTTATTTCTTTATCTGTATATTGCTTTATATATTTGCTTATCACCATCTTCCACCAACTACAGCTGTACCCCAGAATAGTTCATAAATATTTTTATCTAAACATCACGAAGCTATTCACGAGCTATCCTTCTAAAAAGGTATATTGTGATATCGCATCCAATCCAACACGGTTTCCCGATGCGACCATTATTGACCTTGACTTCCCCCATTATTAGGATAAATTGAGAGTAGGATGTTCAGAATGTTCTTAATACATGAATAAAATTGAGGATTAATAAATTGAATAAGCTTACAAATGAAGAATTAGAAAGAAAAGCAAAAAAATTAAATAACAAATCACTTGACTTATATTATAAGAATTTTATGAGTTTATATAACCAGTGCCCATTACCAACCCTTGTATTGTGTATAGATGGTAAAATTATTGGTTATAATTTAGCTATGGAAGAACTAATAGGATATAAAATTGAAGAAATTGGGGAAATTCCTGATCTAAGTAAATTTATAGAGTTACTATTTCTTGATAATTCACAAGATGTTTTTGATATTATAAATAAATCCAAAAACAAAGAAATTGAAAATAATAATTTGGTATTAAAAATGACAATAAAAGATGGTAAACAGTTATTTGTAGAATTTATTATTTATAGTATAATAAGCGCTGGTATATGGACCGGTTTACAAGTAATTCATGCAATTGACATTACTGAAAGAATAAATGCTGAAGAAGCTCTTGAACTATCAAAGAAGAAATTAAAAGAGCAACGAAATATTTTAGAGCAAAAAAATATTGCTCTTAGAGAAATTATTGAACAGGTTGAATTTGAAAAAAAGAGAATTCAAGAAAATGTAATAAAAAACATAAATGATATAGTATTCCCAATATTGGAAAAAATAAAAAATCAAATTTCAAATGATTATATAATACTAATCGAACAGATTTTAGACAATATAACATCATCTTTCGGCCTAAATATAACAAAAGCTAAGCTTAAACTTACCCAAAGAGAAATTGAAATTTGCACTTTGATAAGAAATGGTAATTCTAATAAGGAAATTTCTAAAAATCTTAATATTTCTATTCATACTGTCGAGAAGCATCGAAATAATATAAGAAAAAAATTAGATATATTGAATAAAGATATTAACTTAGTAACTTATATCCAAAATTTGTAATATTTACACCCTCCATAACATATTGAGTATATTACATACTCAATACCTAATCAATATATTCTTATTGCATGATTCCCTTATATTACCGATATTATCTAAGTGATTAATATTATTGTAATATAGATTTATTTAAAAAAAATATTAATAAAGGAGCTACATATAATGGCGTTCCAATTTATTGATGAAGTAAAAAAAGTCCTCGAAACCAGTCTTCCTTCATCATCCGCAGGCATTTCAAAAGTTATCGAGTCAACTTATGATAAGTCATCAAATGCCAAAGATGTTGCAAAAGCGATCGAAAATGAACCTACACTCACAGCCAATATTCTGAAAGTAGTAAATTCGGCATACTATGGTACATCCTCAACAGTTACTTCGATTCAAAGAGCTGTTGTAATTATGGGATTTAGCACTATAAAAGAAATGATTTCATCCATCAGTTTCGCAAGCTGTTTCAGCAATGCTGAAGCAAAGGATGGCAATGACCCGACCGGATTATGGTACCATTCGGTCGGCACTGCCAAAGCATGTCAATTTGTAGCTGAAAAAACGAGTGGGGTGAGCCCTGACATAGCTTACCTTGTTGGCCTCCTTCATGATATCGGGAAAATTCTACTGATACTGTACTTCCCCGATCATTTTAAAGGAGTAGCGAATCTGGCAAAAGAAAAAAATGCACGTTTTATTCTTGCCGAGCGGAAACTACTTAATACGGATCATACAATAATTGGCAGTATGCTTTGTGATATGTGGTCGCTGCCTGTAGATCTCAAATTGGCAATTGAACACCACCATAATCCCGCGGGATGTGAAAAAGAGTACCAGAAACTGGCAAATATCGTTGGACTGGGAGATTACCTTTGTAGAGAAGCGGAAATTGGTTTCCCCGGTGATGAAAAAACTGTAGAGCCTTCACCAGCTTCAATGGCCTTGCTTGGATTAAAACCTGAAAGCCGCAAAGATAATATCGAAGATATTTTAAGCAGGCTTGATGCAAGCAAATCTGAAATCGAGAATTTCTTTCGTGAGCTTGAATCTAAGTAAATTTCTTATTAATTAAGAGTATTACTTTTTCACTGAAAACGATTGTGCATAGTGAGACGAGGAAGATGGTGTTGATGGAGTAGAAAAGAAAGAAATCAAAGAATAACGACTTTGTATCTAACACAATTAAAGTAGTTCAATGAGAGGAGGGCAATCCACATTAGATTATACAAAATAAACAATGTTGAACCAGGCATGGTTCTTGGTAAATCAATTTATGAATTAGATAATCGATTAATACTTTCCGCCGGAAATAAAATCTCCCCTGTTATTCTGAAGTATTTCACTGAAAGGGGATATAACTATATTTACATAGAAGAAGAAGGTACCGAAGAAGTTATTCCTGAGGATATTATTTCCTATACAGTTCTTCTTAAGGCCAGTTCAAGCCTTGAATCCATTGTGAAAAATTTAACAAAACTTAATAAGTTCCGTAATATTAGCGCTGAAGAAGCTATTAAACTGTTTGAAGAGGAGTGTATTCAAGACGCAAATCAATTATTTGATGTGCGAAATATAACGGATGAAATAGTTAATGATATATCTTATTCTGCTCATAAAATCTTGAGCGCCCTAATACCCAAATCTAAAAGTACTTATTTTGTTGATCATGCTCTAAATACAACTATTCTGTCAACACTTATCGGTTATAAATACAGGTTAAAAAAACCAGAGCTCTTAAATCTGGCAGCTGGGGCTTTCCTGCATGACATTGGTAAGATTATTGTAGAACAATTAATTGGTCATGAAGATAATCTAACCGCACAGACCCTATATAGAGAACATCCTACATTCGGGTATCTTATGATGAAGGAATGTAAGGCTATTTCACCAATGGAAAATCAGATTGTTTACCAGCATCATGAGAACCAAGACGGAAGCGGTTTTCCATCAGGACTTATGGGAAAAAATAAACCACCTACAAAGTTTGAAGTAAGAGAGGCGAAAGGTCAGATTTTCAGACTCGCAGAAATTTGTGCTGTTGCTAATGCTTACGACAAAATGGTATTGAATCCTAATGACGAAAAGCAATTAAAACCTCGTGATGTTATCAAAAAGCTTATTTCCATGGCGGGAAGTACCTACAACAAGGATATTGTTCGAACTCTATTTCAAATTGTACCAATTTATCCGGTTGGAGTATATGTAAAAGTTGCTAATTGTGATGATTCATCACTAATCAATTATTATGGAATTGTTGTTGATATTAATGATGAAAATCTTAATAAACCTATAATATTTCTTATTATTGATAACAAATCAAAAAAGATAGATCCTATTAAGGTTGATACTTCCAAATTTGGTATGATGAAGCTGGAATTGATACTATAAAGTAATCAATATCACAGTGAGACGAGGAAGATGGTGTTGGTTGTACCCCTTCAGAACAATGTGGACCACTTTACCCCTAAAGTTAAGAGATGGTTTGGTGCTGGGTGTAGGTGCCTGATTACCGTAGTGGAGGCGTAGC
>JABHYP010000770.1 GCA_018656855.1 Candidatus Latescibacterota bacterium
CCTGAAACTTTTTTAGGGAGGGGAAATATGTTTGATAGTATTTTTAAAAGTAAATGGATTCCCGTTTCGCTTCAGGTTTTTACATTTATAGTATTCATGGCACTCATATACCTCGGTTGGGGTATATCAAGTGATGATTCTGCGTTTCTACTCACACTCAGAAATACAAATCTCGCAAACCTTATTGTTTGGTGTTTCTGGTGGCCGGGTATCATAATTGTCAGTGTGCTTTTCGGAAGATTATGGTGTACTGTCTGTCCGATGGAACTCATGGCGTCGATATTGAACCGTGTCGGATTAAAAAGAAAAATACCACGTATTTTCAGAACAGGTTGGGCGATAACACTCTTCTATGTTATGGTACTGGTTATCGGTGTACATACCTTTGCAATTCATCGGGTTCCGCACCGTATGGCAATTTATATGGTTTTCCTGTTCGGACTTACCATAGTCGTTTCGCTCATCTTTGAAAAAAGAGCTTTCTGCACCTTCCTTTGTCCTGTCGGACACCAGCTCGGTCTATATGCGTCAAATGCCTGTATGGAATTACGGATTAAAGACAAAGCGGTGTGCAGTTCCTGTAATGGAAAACCGTGCGTTAACAAAAACAGGGATTTTGCATGGTACGGGCGGGCCTGCCAGAGCTACCTGTTCCCCGGCAGTCTCAAGGATAACAGGGATTGCATAGTGTGCACACAGTGTATGAAATCCTGCCCTCATGAAAATGTAACTTTCCGTTTCAGGCGACCGTTTAAGGATTTTTTCACCGGCATTAAACTCAATATGGCTCAATCAGGTTTTATTTTAATTGTGCTAGGATTTGCTTTTTACGAGGTAACCACCGAATGGAATACAGCCAAAGCATTGCTGCTTGCCCCCTTTAAAGCTATAAACGCATATCTTCATATTCCCCCTGCCTTAAGCGGAACAATGACAGCTCTGCTGCTGTTTACTATAGTACCCACGGTACTCTTTATCCTTGTTACATTGCTTCAGTCCGCTGTGAATAATAAAAAATTCAGCCTTTCCGGATTGAGTCTGTATCTTACCGCCTTCATACCGCTTATCGCATCAACCCATATTGCAAAATCAGCCGTTAAAGCAGTTTCACGTTTTCAGTATATTCCGGGTGCGCTTAAGGATACGGGAGGAGTTGAAACAGCCAGGGCTCTTAATGCCGGACTTGTACAAATCGGAGGCCAATGGCAACGCAGTTCCAACTTTTTTGCACAGTCAATTTCTATTGGGGTATTGATTATAGGATTTATTGTTACAGCAGTTCTTCTCAAACGATTTGCAAAAAATGAAAAGAATCGGTTTCCGTTCTTTTATATTATGCTTGCACTGGCTTATGTTACCTGTACAGCAGGAGCTTTGATAGGGAAAATATTTTTTCCTTAAGCAGATTTTCATTGCTCCTTTATTTAAGTTGTCCCATATTCTATCTGGTTCAGGCTTAAAACACCAAGTATTTTTTGTTAAATGAGAGTAAAATATGCCCGCAGAAAATAATCAGGAAGACCATCGTCCATGGGGGAATTACCAGGTTCTCTCCGATGAGCCGGATCACAAGGTAAAGCGGATTGTCGTCTATCCCGGCAAACGTTTGAGCCTCCAGAAACACAAACACCGCGCCGAGCACTGGTATATTGTGAGCGGCGAGGCTATAGTTACACTCGATGAAAGGCAGATACCTCTGGAAAAGGGCAGTGCTGTCGATATTCCCCTTGAAGCTGTTCACCGCATCATGAATCCCGGAACAGAAAACCTGGTCTTTATCGAGGTTCAGACCGGCGACTCTTTTGATGAGGATGATATAGAGCGCCTGGAAGATGATTTCGGAAGAGCGGAGTAACGAAATATTAAATTAAAACCAGAGGTAAAAGTACAGAGGCATAAGAAGTAAGGCAAAATAGTAAAGGGAAAAATCTGTAATCTGTAATCAATTTTTTTCTTAAAATTCATTCAAGGAGGTAAATTATGTCAAGTAACAGAAATCGTCGTTTTTTCCTTAAATCCATGGCTGCGGCAGGTCTGGTAGCAGGCGCCGGATCCGCCAACGCCAATCGTGATGTTCCGCTTCATCCCTCCGATCTCGGTCTTACGGGCAAAGGATATATCAATCCTCGCAAGGTTCTCCTTTACGAATGCACACGCAGAGAGATACGAGAAAGACTTGCAGCAGGAAAACTCAAGGCAGCACTTGTACCTACGGGCAGTACCGAGCAGCATAATGAACACCTGGCGATGATCATGGATTCAGCCGGTGCGCTCGTAACGTGCCAGCAGGCCGCCCTTCAGATATACCCGAAAGCGATTGTTACCACACCGGTGTCAATCGGTATCAGTCCGCACTGGATGAATCGAAGGGGTACGCTGTCATTGAAGAAAGAAACGTTTGTCAATGTCGTTTTTGACATCTGCGAAAGTTTGAAAGGGCATGGTATTAACACGATACTCATCGTGAACGGGCACGGCGGAAATGTTAAGCCGCTGAATGAAGAAATAGGTAATTTCAGAGATAAACTCGGAATTAACATCGATAATTGCTCGTACTGGGACAGCATCGACAAGGAACTTGGCAACAAGCTCATGGAAACAAAAAGATGGCCGGATCATGCTTCGGAATTCGAAACCTCGATTGCTCTTGCGGCTTTTCCTGAGCGGGTACGCTACAGGGGTATCGACCCAAACTACTGGGATCATGCGGATTATGATGGTAGGAACGGTGCCGCGTGGGACAAGAAGACATTCGGGGAATCAAAAGTTGCCAGCGCAGAGAAAGGCGAGCAGATCATCACTCATGCTTCAACCTGGCTTGCTCAAAAATTACTTGGCATGATCGGATAAATTTATCGCCTGATAAAAGCAGGGGTTTGATGCATCAAACCCCTGCTGATTTGCATTATCCAGGGCAATTATTTTTTATGTTAGTCCATGCTAAATCTTTACCAGTTCCTCTATAACAACCGGGCGCTGCCGCTCGATGCTTCTGCGTGCGGCAATACCTATCATGATAGACAGAGCGCCTGCTCTGCTTCCCGCGGTCTGCCCAAGAGGGTCGGGGATCGGCCCTTTGAAGATCATGTCCTGCATCCTTTCATCGGCGCCCCAGTGGCTGCTTCCGCCTGCCCCGATCGTAATCTCCCTTGAGTTTTTGAAATTCAGCGAAATCCGTATATCTGCAAGACCTTTGACATCCCATGGCTGGCGATGGTATTCACGCGCATCGAGGCGTCCTTTTGTGCCGTTAAATCCGACGTTGAATCCTTCGTACGGCATGCAGGCGTTGAGCGAATAATTCATCAACACATCGTTATGGTAGCGCACCTGGGCGGACATGGTATCCCATATATTGATTTTTCTGCGGAAAAGGCAGGCGTCACGCATGTAACCGTCCTCGGATTCCGGCTTGACATACAGATTCATCAAAAATTCGTTCTTAGTTATATCCCAGTAATACGGGCATGAGCTTTTGTGGCCGCAGTTCATGCACCGCTCGCCGCGGAAAGGGCTGTTCCAGCCATAATGGCGGAGCTTGCCGCAGGCGTTCACCTCGACCGGTTCGGCATTGAGCCACCAGTTCATGAGATCGAAATGATGTGTGGATTTGTGCACAAGAAGCGAACCGGATTTCTGTTTGAAAGCGTGCCAGCGCCGGAAGTACGAGGCGCCGTGGCTGGTGTCGAGGAAGTAACTGAAATCGACCGAGGTAACCTGACCGATTTCACCGGACATGAGGATTTCCTTTATTCTCACCGCTGCGGGCCCGTAACGGTAATTGAATGTTACCCTGACGTGCCGGCCGGTTCTTTTTTCAGTATCAATAATGTCCTGACACATTTTTTCGTCGGTGGCCATGGGTTTTTCGGTGATGACATCGCAGCCAAGTTCCATCGCCCGGCAGATATACTTTGCATGGAAACAGTCCATAGTCGTGACTATAACTGTATCAGGTTTGGTTTTTTTCACCATTTCATCAAAGTCGGTAAACGTCGGGCATTTTACGCCCATATACTGTTTTACAAACTCCATCCGCACGGTGTTGATGTCGCAAAGCCCGACAAATTCCACAACATCTCCATATTTTTCATAGAGGGTTTTACCCCACAGTCCGCTTCCGCGAATACCTGTGCCCACGAGAGCCACCCTAAGTTTTCCGCCGGATGTCCGGGCCTGAGCGTTATCAGTTCTCATAAGCGGTGAAGCGGCGGCAGCGAAAGCTGTCATGCCGGCAGCGCCTAAAAATTTTCTTCTGTCCGGCCTCTTCTTTTCCCCGGTCATAATAGACTCCTGTGGAAAGATGTTTATGTAAAAGAGCTTAAATTTATATTTACATTAGAGAGTTTTATTTTCCTCAACAACACATGAAACGGAAGACGGACAATTCTCAGAGCAGAAAGGAATTCGAAGGGATGTTTATAATCGGAATTAAAAAATTACGGGATTATTAAAAGGTTGAAAACATGCCTCTGTTGTTTCCCGTTAAATAATCAGTTGAAGTTCAACGACCTTTAGTTTTGAGGTATCCAGAATAACCGGTTTGATTTTCTTGTTAAATTTATTCGTTGTAATGATTATGATAGGTTTACTGAAATCCTCTTCATTAACTTTTACGACAACCCCATAGCTCCCGATAAGGGACGGGTCAATAAGATTTGTGATTTTCACATAGGCTCCCGAGGGGAAAACGGCGATAACCTGGCTCAGTGTCTTGATAATATCCTTATTATATACTTTTCCTGCGTTAGCAATCATTTTTTTTACGACATCCTGGGGACTTAATTTTTCATCGGCGTTTGGATTTAAGACCAGATTATCATAAGCATTCGCGACTGAACATATCTCGGCAAGTCTGAAAATAAGACCTTTTTTTCTTCCCTGGTCGTTTTTAACAGGGGGGAGATTTTGCCCTTTTAAACCGATAGGAAAACCTCTGCCATCTTGGCTTTCATGATGCTGGTTAACTATTTGTGATACCATTGGTGAGACATTACTGTCGTTTTTAAGTAAAAGATATCCGAAAGTCGGGTGTTCTTTGTAAAGTTTATCTTCGTTATCTTCATCATCTTTTTTCAATCGGTCAATAATTATCTTGCCAATATCATGTAGAAAAGTACCGAGAGCGAGGGTTGAGAGTTCAGGTTTAATGAATTTGTATTTCTTGCCGATAATGATTGATAAAACCGTCGAGTTAATGGCATGATCAACAAAGTAAGAATCTTTCGATTTAATCATCACGGTATTCAGGAACTTACTGCCGACGTCAGATATATCCTTCATAATTTCTTCAATAAGGTTTCGAAAATCATAAGTTATGTTAATATTTTTCAGATACCCATTTTCAAGCAGGTCAAGCGCTTTGGTACGGCTTATATCACAGAATTTAAACGCATCTTCGATCTTTTTTACCTTATCAGAAATCTTTGCTTTAGCCTGAAGACGGATTTCATCGGAAATTATATCTTCGGGAATTACTTCGTCAGTTCCCTCTTCCATGATGTAAATATGAGTATACCCCTTCTCAACCAGCTTTTCTTTGATTATTGAAGATATGCGATAGCCTGCGCCAAGAAGCAACTGGTTATTCGCCTGGTAGATGGATTTTCCAAGCACCATTCCTTCCTGAACATCACTAACAGAACACAACCGCATAGAATAACTATCCTTTCGTAAATACAGTGAAGAACGATATTAAATAATATATACTCTTGACCACTGTTCCATTATAATATTTAAAAAAGATGGTAATATCAATAATTATTTTTAATATCAATAATTTATACAGTCATGTTTAATTTTCATGTAAATGTCAACACCGTATTGAAAGACGTATAATCCGGATTATTTATAATTCAGGTTCTTCCCCAAAATTGATTACCTGAGAAAATTGTAATGGTTTACCTGCCGTAAACCGTTACTTAAAACTATGAGCTAAAAAATGTAAAGCTTAAAATTTACCAAACATAAATGCGAGCACTCCTGAGAATCCGCTCATATCCTTTTCGTCAACGCCTGCAAGCTGAAAATCGGCAACCATCCTGTGTGAAATTCCGGCCGTGATTCTGAACCATCGTGTGACATTCAAGGTGCAGTTCACTGCTGGTTCAATGACAAATACGGTATCTTTTTTGTCGAAATCATCATCCTCATCAGAGGCGCCTTCATCACCATATCCTATGTTGCCTACACCGATAAGTGAATAGACTGAGAAATGTGCAAGTTTATTCGGCCTGTAAACATATTCCAGCTCCATGCCCCCGTACGCCATCTCCATTTCCAGATTTCTTCGTGGATATATTCGATGAGCCTCATCAGAAGCCTGAATATCTGTGGCAAGACCATACCCTCCAGCCCCGACGATAAACGAGCGGTTGAATATTAATGCGGCGCGGCCTCCCACCAGTAAGGCGGATTCATCATAAACCGATGTATATTTAATTACGGAGCCGTATAAGAAGCCGATTTCTGTATCACCTCCATTGAATAATGCTTCTTTCTCTGCTA
>JABHYP010000771.1 GCA_018656855.1 Candidatus Latescibacterota bacterium
CAGAGATTTAAAAGCGCGTAAAATACCGGCAATAGCTCCCTTCATGTCGCATGCGCCGCGGCCGTACATCCTGCCATCGCAAATTTCGCGGCCAAAGGGGTCGATGGTCATTCCGTCAACGGGCTTTGTGTCCTGGTGTCCGTTGAAAAGAAATCTTCCAGGCCCGCTTTCTGCGCCATAGTCAGCAAAGAAGTTTGCCCGGTCGTTACTTGCAGGGTACAGGCGCACCGGTATACCGAGGTCACCGAACCAGCTTTCCATGAAAGTGACCATCCCCCTGCCTTCGCTGTGGGTTATGGAAGGTGTGGCCACCAAATCGCGCGTTACCTGTATAACTTCGTCGTCGTCGATAAAGCTTAGAATTGAGTTAGTTTTTTTCATACGCACCTGATTTATTCTTTGCAGTTAAACAAAAGGATATAACCACTTGTATTTAAAATGAATATTTCTATAAACAGACTATCACCCCGAATTATTTTCAAAAAAATTATCTCTAGCGGAGATGCAAAGGCGCAAATAGTTTCTTTTGATAAATAAGTTATAAATAACCCGTGCTGTATCATTTATTTTTCTCCGGCAGACCCGGTTCTGTGAAGATTACTTTTTCACGGGTATAGGTTACCTGTCCCGGCCCCTGGCCTTTGCGCTTGACCACGTATTTAACAAGGGTATAAGCAACCGGAACAACAGCGGAAGTCCTTGCCTTCGAATAATATGCCGTAATGGAAGCCGCCAGTTCTATGCTTCTGTGGTCGTGTTTCTGCTTTTTTCCGGGAGAACGCAGAATGACATGCGAACCTTCCACTCCCTGGGCATGAAGCCAGATATCGTTTTTTCCCGCCCACCGGACCAGTTCATCGTTTTCCTTATTGTTGCGTCCTATGATAATATCGAGGCCGGAAACAGATTTGAATCGGCGCGGAAAGGGTCTGTCAATATCGTGTGTACGCCCCTTCGCTGCTTTTCGGGTATAAGCGGCTGCAAAAGTCTTGAGTTCCTTTATGTCATCGAGCGTTTCAAGGCTCTTTTTTTCGGATTCAATCTCTCCGAGGCGTTTTTTAATTCCAGCAATACGCTCCTCAGCCAGGTGACCCGCAGCCCTGAGCTTACGTACCCGTGTGAAAAGCCGCTCTGCATTCGAAGGGCCATCGAGTGCTGGATTAAGGACTATTTCCATAGTTCCTTCTCCGTACGGGTCGGGAAGCGTTACCGACGACATGCCTTTCTTTATATTATGCAGGTTTGCAAGTATTGTGTTTCCCTTATGTTCAAGTAGCTCCGGTTCTGATTGTCTGCCACTCTCACGCTCTACTTTTTTCATGGTTAATTTGAGATTTCTCTCTTCGTCTGAAAGCGTTGCAGCAATAGTGTTTATTAAACTCCGTTTCTCCAGGCCTGTCTCACGTTCGCGCAAATATCTGGTGGCAGCTTCGTTTATGTCTTCCTTGTATTCATCGCCAGGTGCGGCGCTTACCATCCTGAGCGGGAAAACATCGCGGGGAAGACCGGCGCTGTCATACACTATTGTTCCGCCCTCGCCGCCTTTTTCAATGATGTCAACCATTTCTGCAACTGTTTTCAAAAGGCGGAATATATCGTCGGGATTTATATCAGATGCAGGAAGTTCCGGGTCAATTTCCGTTCGGGCAAGAGCTTCGAGAGCACACAACCTGCTTCCGCAGCATATCGACTGTGCAAGAGCAGCGGAGATACACGTGTCCTGTTCTCTTAATTTTCTTTCCATGAGAGGAAGCGACGCCCACAAAAGATCGGGAAAATCTCTGTAAGGTGGTGGAACATACGGCACTCCGGACTTAATCTCCCTTACTCTGCTTTGATGGGCGGTAACTTTCCGTGCCCCAACAATGACAATACCCTCCCTGTCAACCAGTATCAGGTTGGCATGACGCCCTGTCATCTCGAAAACCAGACGGATTCCCGAATCGAAAGTAAAAGTCAGCACCCGGTCGCCGTGAGTGATCTCAATTGATTCAAGAGTTGCGCCGGAAAACTTTCCGATATGCCAGTCCTTGGCGTTGCGCACAGGGATGTAGCGTTTTTCCACTGCGAGAAGGCACGGCATTCCGGGTGTGGACGAGAGTTTCAACGCCCTGTCATTCTCAAATCCGATATAGAGGGCGAAACTGCCGAAAAGCCTGGCCGTATCAACATTTTGTCCGACTAATATTTTATTTAGCAGCGCCCGCTGGGCAAGTATCGTATAGTAGTCCACGTAGTATATCCGGAGTTCTGATTTATTACATCATGGCATCACTTGCAGCTATTCACAAATTTTACCGCAGAGGCCGCTGAGACAAAAAAATAATTGACCGGGATGACGCGAATCAGCCGGATTTTCGCTGTAGGGATTTGATTCATCAAACCCCTACGATTAGTGATAATATTATTTCTACATACGAAAATATTAAAGGGTCTTGACAAGTTAAGGTAAAGTGAATATGCTTTAACTTAAGTCATGACAATGATTAACAAGTATATAAATCGTTCACGAATATCAGAGGCGAAATTTAGGAATCTTTTACAGCTATTTTGCCTTGATATTGACGCC
>JABHYP010000772.1 GCA_018656855.1 Candidatus Latescibacterota bacterium
ACTCCAACTGCGGATACATGGTGGACACTTACCGGTCCTTCTGCTGAGACAATAACAAAACTTAGACGTGAAAACGGCATTGGCGGAACGAGTGAACATTACGCGGCATTGTTTTGTCAGCTCAGTATGTCATGTGGATATAATTCACGGCTTATCAGCATGCACACCGTAGACGAGAATGGAGATATATTATCCCATAATGTATGTGAAGTATTTTTAATAGAACACAACAAGTGGGCTGTATTTGATGCGTATTCCAGGGCTACTTACTATTTACGAGATAATATACCTCAATCCGCTCTTGAACTGCGGAATACCATGTTTAATAACCTTTTAAGGAAAATAAATCCCGTAACTGGTTTAGGTGATTTCACCGATGTTTTTAAAGTCCGGGAAGCTTTAATACCCTGTTATCGCTATATTTATGTGTGGAGGATGAACGATATTCTCAGCAATAGTAAAAATGGTAAGTCAATGCCATGGCAGGCATTGTATCAGCCCCATCTTGTTTGGGAGGATGAGCTTGCTCCGATAAATGAAGGTAGCTTCGAAAAAATAAAGAAATTCACCAACATGGATAATCCTGATTATCCCCTTAAAGGTGTTAAGTATGTAACTCACAAATCATCTGATTTTTACTGGAATTTAAATACCATCGTTCTTCATGTTGAAAGACCTGAAGATGAGAAACTGCGAATTTATATTGATACTATTACACCGAATTTTGATTATTTTCAAATATCTAGCGCGACTGAAAATAAAGTTTATAAAACCTCTGATAATGTGATTGAGTTCAATGAAATTTACAATACAATTACTGTGAACAGTTACAACAAGATTGGGTATTTTGGGAAAAAAGTCCGTATGAGTATTCCCCATGGTTAATAATATTATTGATTATGGATAACTGGTTCAAATTCTTAATCTTATTTGAATGATCGGAGGCCGGTATGACACTTAACGAGGCTCTCATTCTTTCTTATGTGAAACGAGGAATCGGGTATGGTTACTCCATTCTGAACCATGTTAAGAAAAGCCGTTCGGATGAATGGGTCGATTTTTCACGTGCCGGATTATACAAGACTCTTGAAAAACTCGAAAAAAACGGTTTTGTGAAAAAGACACTTAAGCGTTCGGGAGGCCGCCCCCCTCAAAAAGTTTACAACATTACGCTTACGGGAGAGAAAGCTCTCTCGGACTTTCTTAATGATGGTTTCAATTTCAACTTTTTAACCAAGAATGATCTTGATGCGTATCTGGTGACAGCGGTGGCTGCTTCGCCGGATTCAAAAACTCTTGCTGTTAAAGTGGGAAAGCGTATTGATGCTGTGAGAAACCACCTGAACGAGTTGAATAATGACTGGCCGGAGGAAAAAGATTCATACCCCCTTATCGTTTACGCTCTCTATAAACGCCGGATGGAGTCCCTTGAACATGAACTGAAATGGCTGTTATGGCTTGAGGATATTTTAAACAACATATCAGGAGATGTACTTCACATGACATGGGGTGAAGCTCATAAATAACATGATACCATAAATACATAGTATAACTTCAGCTTGACTTTCCTCATTATAAATCTAAGTAAAAGCTGAGTATTAAGAGGTGTTTGCAAGCGAAGACATTACTACCATGAGAGTGTAAAAGATTCATATTTATTAAATTTTATTTTGGGACGCAATTTATTCTGTACAATTGCACTACTCAAGGGCCAATGCCGAAATCTTTTTCAGTCGGTGGCATGGGCCCACGGTTAAATAACGATTCTTTCTGGGCACGATATGCAATATCCAGATTTGAAGTAACAACCCGCTTGCCCTCCTGGATGGTGCGCCCGTTTTCGTACGATGACTCAAACAATGCAGCTTGAGCGCCGGTTGTAAGAAGAACCCGCTCTATAGGGAATTGTTCCTTTCCGGTGAGCATCATCTGTTCGACATGATAGACCAGTCCGCTGAAATGGGCGTAGGGTCTGCCGTTCTGATGCGCGAAATGGGTGGAAACCGGTTCGCTTTTTCCCCGGATATCTGCTGCAAATGCCGCTGATTGCACATGGCCGTTTAATAGATAGCTTGCAGTCATGAGTCCGCTCGTGTATTCAATTACGAAAAGATAAGGATTACTGACATTCTCTCGTGGAGAACCTGCTTTACGTTCCGGGGTTCGTGAAATGGCTTCAAGCATCAAACGTTCCGCCCAGGGATTTGCATCAGTCCATTTCCAGACCGAATCACCTTCTAAACATTGCACCGCCGATATTCCCGTTTCGCCTCCTTCGCGTCGTTCC
>JABHYP010000773.1 GCA_018656855.1 Candidatus Latescibacterota bacterium
CACGATGTCGCTCCGAAAATGCCAACAATCGGAGTAACCAACAAACGCCCGGAGGGTCCCTGCAAAAACACACTCGTGGACTTGGACGAGATAAAAAAAGCTATCGAAACACTCACAGGAGTGCAGCTTGACTGACAGGAATAAAGTGATTCAGATGTTCTCCGGTGGCCTGGATTCCATAATCTCCGCACAAATCATGCGTAACGAAGGATTCGAGGTCATAGCTATCCATTTTTATACCGGTTTTAACGGTAATATGGCGCGGGATATCGCAGGAAAACCCGGCGAAAAATGGACTCCCGGACAAAGCGTTGTCGATGCGGCAAGAAAACTCGACATAACGCTTATGCCGATCGATGTAAGCGTAGAATACCATGACATTATCCTCAATCCCCGGTATGGTTACGGTTCTGCTGCAAATCCGTGCATAGACTGCCGCATATTTCTTCTCATAAAGGCAAGGGAGGTTATGGAAGCCGAGGGAGCAATTCTCGTTTTCACCGGCGAGGTTCTCGGCCAGCGCCCAATGTCACAGCATAGAAATTCGCTCAGGCAAGTGGAAAAGCGGAGCGGGCTTAAAGGCAGGTTACTCCGGCCTCTTTCAGCAAAACTTCTCGACCCGACAATCCCGGAAAAGGAAGGACTCGTCAACCGTGACCATCTCTATGACATCCAGGGACGATCAAGAAAACCTCAGCAGGAACTCGCCGACACATTCGGAATAGACTGGTATCCTTCATCGGGCGGCGGGTGTTTGCTTACCTACAAACAATTCAGCAAGAAATTTGATGATCTGCTGGCACATTCCGACCGTGATAAAATCTCATTAAACCTCCTTTGTTCGCTTAAAACAGGGCGTCATATCAGGCTTGAGAGCGGAGTGAAGATCATTGTAGGCCGCTGCGAGGTAGAGAATGACTATCTCATGACGCTTCTTTCTCCCTATTACTGGTATTTCGAAGCCAGAGACTTTGAAGGCCCGACCGTGTTTGCCACCGACGAGCCTGCCGAAGAAGATTTCGCGAAAATTGCCGCAATCACAGCACGTTACGGCAAAGGACGTGATGAAGAGTCTGTCGCTGTCATCGCCAAAAAAGGGGATGAAGAGAGGGTGTTTGAGGTTACTCCTTCGAAACCCGAAGAAACTGAAAAGTTATTGATTTGTTAGCCGGATTAATTCATACTATAAACAACTGCAAAACATTAATCGATATTATTTACAGTAGTGTCGGATTGAAGACACTCACGCCCGCCGCTGTCGCGGTACCCCCTCTCTCGCACGCTAAAGAGGGAGAGACATGCAGATAATTTATAAGAAATGGTGTTTATTGTGGATTTTATACAGCACAAATAGCTGTATATAGATTGTTATAAATGATATGTATAAATCCTGATTAGCAAGGAGAATATCATTGATCATAAGAAAATCAACAGAATCAGATTTAAGTAATATTCTATATGTTGAAAGCCAAGCATTCGGTAACCACAAGGAATCTGATTTGGTTAATGGATTATTGAGTGACCCAACTGCAATGCCTTTGTTATCTCTTATTGCAGTTGATGACGTAAAAGCAATAGGACATATCCTGTTTACGAAAGCAAAGTTCACGAATAACAATGATTCAGTATCGGCGGTAATACTTGCCCCGCTTGCTGTCATTCCTGACGCTCAAAAACAAGGCGTCGGAGGTGAACTTGTAAAAGAAGGTTTGAGACTCTTATCAGAATCAGGGGTCGATCTTGTTTTTGTTCTCGGTCATCCTGAATATTATCCACGTCACGGATTCAAGCCAGCGGGTGCTCTTGGATTTGAAGCGCCCTTTCCAATCCCGGAGAAGCACGCAAATGCGTGGATGGTTCAAGAACTTCACCCCGGTGTAATAGGGAGCGTAAATGGAAAAATGGTATGTGCTGACGTACTTAATCAGCCGGAGCATTGGCGTGAGTAATGAATTTATTGCTAACAATTAGCTAAAGAACCTAGTCGGCCTTGCGGGCCAGTTCGTTGGCGCGCCGCTGAGCTTTATCGTTAGCCGGAATAATTCATATTATAAACAACTGCAAAACATTTAATCGATATTTTTGATAGAAGCGTCCGGTTGAAGACACTCAACCCCGCCGCTCTTGTGGCACCCCCTCTCTACGGGGTAGAGAGGGGATCAAGGGGTGAGTCGGGGATAGTTGGGTGGTTGGGCTTCCGGGCAATAGTTGTACAGAATTAATAAGTTTCTACTAAATTAGTGATAATTAAATAGCAAAAGGTTGAAATTTATAATAATACATGTATTTTCTTAATATTCCTTTGGATATTATATAGCTCAAATAGCTATATATAGGTTCTTAGCATAGAAACTATATAACACATAGTTAAGTCAAAAGAGAGACCGGGGATGGCTGAGAGCTTGGTTACAGTAGCGAGCTTTTCTACGCCGATAGAAGCATACATGGCTCGCAACCGCATGGAAGCGGAGGGCATATCGACATTTCTTGCAGATGTCGAAACAGTAGGAGTTGCCTGGCATCTTGGCCCAGCTGTCGGGGGTGTAAAGATTCGGGTTCAGTCAGAGTACGTGGAGCTGGCACAATCGGTACTCAAGGATATAGCTGGTCAGGTTGCACCGCAGGAAATGTATTCGGATGAGGCACAATCGCGACGTGCCTTCCGTGCGGCCGCGCTAGGTGTCATCTTCCCCCCGCTGCAGCTGTATTCTCTATGGCTTATAGGACGGCTTCTTTTTACCCGTCAACGTCTTGGGATAGAAGCTAAGCGTTACATAGCATGGACAGTGGTTCTCGACTTGTGGATCGTTGTGTACGCGCTTACCACGGTCATTATAGTGATGGGGCGTGGATCATTTGGTACGCGCTTGCCATTGTACTTTTGGTGATGGAGCAGGATTTACAAATCAAGTTATATAACAAACCGCTGCAGCTGGCCGGTTTCGCCAACAGCTGAGATACAGACCGCTAACCGGAATAATTAATACTGATAAACAACTGCAATAATTTGAATTGATGTCTATATAAAATGAAAGGAGTGCAATAATGCCTATTAAGAAGCTTACCGATTTCAAGGAGATGATGAAGGGAGGTAACATACTCCTCTCTGCGGCTCCTGAGGGCGACGGAACAACTGACGGCATACCTGAAATGAGTGTGCATTATGTAGAAATGGAGCCCGGCGGTGAGGTTACCCCTCATGTCCATAACCGTACCGAGGTGTACGTTTTTCTCACCGGTAAAGCAATCGTGATGACAGGTGATGAAATCATCGAGATCACCACGGGCGATGTGGCCCTGGCTCCCATCGGCACACCTCACGCTATCAAGGTTATCGGTTCGGACCCGCTCAGGTTCTATGCGTTTAATTCGCCTCCCGCATCGACCTGCCCGATGGAACCGGCTTCGGAAGAAGTTCTCTGGAAATGGAAACAGCACTAAGTGATTTTTTTCATAAATTATGTAACTTATTAAGATTAAATCAGGCACTGTCATTGCGAGGCATAGCCGAAGCAATCTCTTCTCTTAGATTGCTTCGCTCACTCCGTTCACTCGCAATGACATATGGTAATTACGCTACTGTATTTATTACGTTACAGTATTTATGAAATAGTTTACTAAGACGGAGGTTATTACTGTAACTGAATGCTCTCGCGCAACAAGCTTAACAAAACGGCTGCACTTTTTGAAATCAGGCATTTTTTGTCATGTTTAGGGGATGCCGTTTTTTAAGATTTTTATTATATTACGTTAAATTCACGTAATAAACATCAATCATTCAGTCACTTCAGGTCAGTTGAGTCCCTGATGCTTGCGAGAGTTTCCGGTTATATGAATTTCCTTGAACGTCTGGCACGAATAAAACTCCTCCTGTTCCTTATCTTTTCTATTGCCGTTTCTCAGTTGGCGCACGGCGAAGAGACCGAACAGTTTCTTCGAAAAAAGATTGTTGTATACGGCAGCGGTTCACCCGGACCGTACAGCGCCGGACAGAGGTTCATAGGCGGAACCATTGCGCTCGATACACTTTTACCGGACAGCCTGTCTATTGCAGGCTGGAACGACCACGAGGGAACGGTGACATTTAACCGGCCGCTCGGTATCGGCGATTCTGTTTTTATCTCTTTCGCCGTTCCACCTATCTGGATCAGGGACACGTACACACGCCTGAAGTCGAAAGAAAATCAGGGACAGGGACTGAGAGTATCCTACCAGAACTACCGTGAAAAAACTCCGCAGCACTTTCCAGGGCTCAATTTCAGCGGCTCCAAGACTTTCGATGTAAATGTCGGCAGCGAGCGCCAGACTGCCCTGAACCAGACTCTCAGGCTCAACATATCGGGAAAACTTACCGACGACATCTCCCTCAATGCCGTAGTATCCGATCAGAATATACCTATTACACCCGAAGGAAATACACGCGAAATTACCGAACTCGACCGGGTACTAATAGAACTAAAAGGCCCGAACTTTAGAGTGGACATGGGCGATACCGATCTTAAAAACGAAAGCGGGAGATGGCTAACCTACACGAGAAGGCTTTCGGGAGTACGGGCTTCCATCACAGCCGGCGGAGTCGGTTTTTTCGGTTCCGGCGCTATATCCGAAGGCCGTTATATGAGCACTTCCATCTCCCCCATCGAGGGTAATCAGGGGCCATACAGGCTTATAACTGAAAACGGCCGCTCCGACATAGCTATTATTCCGGGAACAGAAAGGATATGGATCAACGGCGAGAGGCTCACGCGTGGATTTAACTACGATTATAGCATCGATTACTCGACCGGAGAAATTATTTTCGCCGAAAACCGCATCATCGGATCCGATATGCGTATTGTCTGCGATTACGAGTATACGAGCGAGAGTTTCCGCAAGACATTCTATTCAGGGGGAACTGATGGAGCTTTTCTGGACAACCGTTTAAAATTCGAGATAGTTGCCGCGCGTGAAGCCGATGACCCGGATAGGCCGGTTCTCGGCAAACTTGATGACATAATGCGGAAAGCGCTCTCGCAGTCCGGCGATTTAACCGCCTCGGTCACCGGGGTGCGTCCCGCAGTCGAAGACAGCACCGGAACGTATGACCATATCGATGATTACTTTGTTTACAATCCGCTGAAA
>JABHYP010000774.1 GCA_018656855.1 Candidatus Latescibacterota bacterium
CACAAGTATCTACAGGGTGCCCCTTCGGGGCAAACACAGGGAGAATTACACCTTAAATTATAACGATATTTGTCTTGACAAAGGGGTACACTTCAAGTCTTGTGTTGGTTGTGGATAGTGAAGGTGTAGGAGTTGAGGAAGTGATCCCTGAAGGATTCAAAGTTCACTCTCCTTATCCCAATCCGTTTAACCCATCTACAGCAATACGATATGAATTACCAAACAATAGTCATGTTGAGGTTGTGGTGTATGATATTCTTGGAAGGAAGGTGAAAATTATTGAGGATAGCTATACAAGTGCTGGCGTACATGAGGTTGTTTGGAACGGTATTGATAATAATGGGGAAGAAGTAAGTAGTGGCGTTTATCTGTTCAAAGTTAAGGCAGGAGAATTTATTAAGCAGGGAAAGATGGTTTTGGTGAGATGATAGATATTTGTAGTGAATGATGTGAATGCAAATGTGATGGTGGTGGAGTATTGAAAAATATAGGATTGCAAATGATGAATAAAATATTGATAATGATATGGATAGCTGTAGTGTTAATATGTGTTTTATGGGAAGAAGAGGTTCATGCTGAATGGAAAATGACAGATGAAATATTTCTTGGAAATGCACGTTATAGTTTTGGACATGGTTCAATAGATTATAATAAGGTAACAAAAAATATTTATATTCGTGATGCTCTTAGTGGCAAAACATCTATTGTAGATGCAGAAACTATGACTATTGTTAATCAAATTATTCTTGATAACTATGTTTATCATGGTTTTGATTATAAAGGTATTATTGTTGATGAAACTAAAAATTTAATCTATGAAAAAACAAGTGGAAGTGAGATATCGATTATTGATGGAAATACTAATCAGGTTTTAAATTTATTAAGGTTCCATGGGTATATTTCAAGTTGGGCATTAGATTTTGAATTAAATAAATTATATATTGCTTCAAGTAGAATAAATTCTGAAGAAAAAATATATAGTTTGAATGTTTTTGATTTAAAAAACTTAGAAAGCATATATAGTTTTGAAGTATCTCGGTTTAAAATAACTGGAGATGAAAAATGTTCCATTAATACAACATTATCAGTTAATCAGAATAACCATAGAGTTTACTTTGGCTACTCAAAACCATATCAAGATTACGATAATATAAATGATTTTATTGCGGTAATAGATGGAAATATTTATCAAATAAATAAAATAATTTACGTAGGAAATGAACCAACTAATTGTGTTGTAAATGAAAATACTGGTTTTGTTTATGTCTTGAACGGACGTGGTGTCACAATTTCTGTAATAGATGAAAAAACAAATAATGTTGTTAAAAACATAGATATTATGGAGACACCTCTATATGGCGCATATTTTGGGGCCATGGAAGTAAATAAAATAAACAATAAAATTTATTATAGTAATATGGTTATTTCTGGAGAAACTCATACAATCGAAAACAATTTATATATTAATGAAAGCAGACCTTGGGCAAATCAAATTTTATCTATGGCTGTAGACGAATTATCTGGTAAAATATTCACATCAGCAGGTTCATCACATCTGTGCGTTATTGATGCAAATACCTATCGTTTGAAACAATATTTTTCTTCAAGTGTTTTATCAAGTTCTATTACAATTATTCCTGAAAATAATATTTTATTTGCTGTGGGATATAAAGGTGTATGGTTTCATCGTGAAGAAGATGATTACTTTATAAAAACAATAGACTTAGGAGAAAAAAAGTTAGTTGATTCAATAGATGCATCGAATTTTTTGGGTGAGGCACTTTTAGCAAATCCTTCAAATGGTTATATATATCTCTCTCATTGGGAAGAAGGAATTTCAGCATATGATTCGAATAACAAACATTTTTTACCTTGGGTTGGTTTCTTGAGAGAGGAAGATAATTTATTTGGTTCCCCCAATGATATGGTATTCGATACAATTTTGAAACGCTTATATGTTGCTAATGTTGGGCATAATACTATTTCTGTGTTGGATGCAAATACATTAGAAATTCTTAAAAAAATTATAATTGATCCAATAATATATCCAATTTTAACAACAGATATTAAAAACCATAAGTTATACATATGTGGACAAAATGAATCAACAGTATATGTCTATGATGGAGAAACTTTTCAAGAACTCCAGAAAAAAAATATTGGATATCAAGTTTATGATATTATATCCTGTCCTTCTGGTGGGAAAATATATTTAGGGACACTCAATAACGGTTTGGTTGCACTAGAATCCTCAACCTTGAAAGAAATCGTAAAATTACCAATAAGTTTGAGTATTTTGGGGCAACCACTTGACTTTCAATTATATATTGATGACACGTTTAATTTGTTAATAGCAATCTATGGAAATTTAAATGATGGTTATTATATTTCATTTTTTGATACAATTTCTGATAATGTTCTTAGTACATTAAAGTTAGAAAAATTTGATGCTATGTATGATTTCTGCGTTTCAATTAATAACATTACTGGCAAAGTATATGTTTTAAATTCAGCAATTTCATCCATTATGGTCTTCGAAGATCCTGCAAATCCCTTATATATTTCTCCCTCACCACCTACATCTCTGACATCTTCAACTGATACAGCAATTACTTTTACCTGGACCCCCGTTGACCATCCTGATGCCCAGGGATACAACATCTACCGCTCCCAATCCGGAGCCAACCAATGGACGCGTCTCAATTCCGAGCTAGTTACTCATACCAGCTATCTCGATGAGACATTTATTCCGAATGTTCCCTATGATTACCGTATCGCCACAATGGGATTATATAATATTGAAGGTGAGCCGTCCGAACCAATCACCGCAACCCTCACACTTGAACCTGATTTTACCCTTTCTCCAGTATTATCTTTTCAGAGCACTTCTCGAAATACTCTAGCTGAATACTATATTACCTCAGAATCAATAGAACAGTTTGCTAAATTGATTGACATAGAAACTACAGGTCTTCCAGAAGAAATTGATGGAACGTTTACTCCTAATCCGCTTCGTCCTGGTGAAGTATCATTGTTACAACTCATGGTGCCTTCGGGTGTATCTCCCGGAGAACATCAATTTGAAGTAATAGGTACAGCTAATGATATCGAGCATCGGGTATCACTACAACTTCGTGTTGTGGAGACAGAACTGGCAGAGAGTGTAATCACTCTTGACCTTAGTTCACCGACTATAGAATATGGGAGTACGATATATGCGACAGGGAAGATAATCCCAACAGTATCTGACGAAGTATCAGTGACATTTGCCAGTATCCATGGTACAGAGACGGTGACCGCGATGAGCGGTTCGGACGGAACCTTTTCTTTTGATTTTGAGCCGCCATCCGCCGGTGAGTGGACTGCTTCGGCATCCTGGCCCGGCAATGTAACGTATGCCGGTTCTGAGAGTGACTTACAGTCGTTCGATGCGTTGTCCGGGCGTACGAAGATAACCTGCACGACTGATGCGCCCGCTGAAGCTGAGGTTGGCTGGCAGATGACAATCAAGGGAAAGGTGTTTCCAAATCCTGAGGTTGGGAGTGTAACAATGTACGTTAAGAAACCAGATGGTACCGAGGAAGAGATTGACGGCCTGTTGATCAATGAGCTTGGTTACTACGGGTATAATATAACGGCTGATCAACCTGGATTCTGGGAAGTGACAGCGTTGTGGGCAGGGAATGACAAGTATTTAGGCTCGGTGTCAGAG
>JABHYP010000078.1 GCA_018656855.1 Candidatus Latescibacterota bacterium
TATGATGCTCGTTTCCACCATCCCATGTTGAGACAGCGCCGCGCAAAGGCAACTCACTGATATTTTCCGCAAGCCTGAATTTTTCGAGGAGTTCGGCGCCCTGTGTGGCATCGAGGAAGACGCCGTCCGGACCGAGAAACTTGAGGCCGTTCCATTCACCGGGATTATGGCTGGCGGTAATGATCATACCTCCGGAAGCGTTTTGTTTTATTACGGCCATTTCCGTTGTGGGAGTGGAGGCGAGGCCAATATCTATCGCATCGGCCCCCGCTTTTCTAAGCCCTGAAATAACAGCCCGTGAAAGAGCCCCGCCGCTAATACGTGAGTCCCTTCCGACAACTATAGTCCCGCCATAGATTGTTCCGAAAGCAAAAGCGAATTTTTCGGCGCACTCGTCATCCAGCCCGTCACCATACACACCGCGCACGCCTGAAATACTTATCATCAATCGCGGCAACATTTCCTCCGTATTACGTTAGCATTCAGTATTCGGTTACCATCTATCAATTGGATACAGAAAATGAAACAGGGATTTTATTGAATCGGATAATTCAAAAAAATATTCAAAACTGCAAGGACAAGTCCCCCTTCGGGGGATTTAGGGGGCTTTGCTGAGCTAACTCGACAAGCGTAATACAAGAAATTACAACAATTTTGTTGCTGCTTTATCTCAGCCGCCTCTGCGGTAAAAATTTATGAATAGTTTGATAAATCAAATCTCTACAGTTCATCAACGAATTTCACATACCCGAAACGGTCGGGGGCATGATAACCTTTTCGATACAATGGAGCCCATCCTGACAAATCCTCTTTATCCCTCGTTCTGCGTTCATAGCGGTTGATATTTATTCGCCATATATCCCCCGGTTCGGGCGGAATATTTGCCGATCCCGCGATCTTCCCGAATCCTTTCCAGGGCATTGAGAACTCGAATACAGAACCTCTGTCGGTATCGGTATCATTATTGGCCGTACCGTAATTCATCACGGCATGCTGCATACCCTCAAGCGTCCACGAAAACAGGTCGGGCCAGTCGACCGGTTTGCCGTCATGGTACTTGAAATCATTTTTGGGAATCCAGATGTCGTTGATGGTGTTCAGACAGTTTATGTGAATCTCGGCATAATCCTTTTCATCGCCGTCGGGATCGATAAATATCTCGATTGTCTCCTCCTTACAGAGGCAATCCACATCCCTCACTGTCATTGAACTGTAAATATCAGGATCATGAACAGTAATGAGAAAATAGAGATTATCCTCGTCCCAAAGCATTTTTGCCGTCGTCCGATTACGAACCTTGAGACAGTCCTTTATCTCCTCGGGAGGATTAAACCAGGTAAATTCGCCGACATCCGGTGCAAGCGTCCAGGCGAACTCGTCACCAACGCCGTCAACAACGATTGAGCCGTTTCTGAGCCGGCAGTCATACCGCCTTACCCAGTCCTCATCGTTCGTTTCAGCTTTCGCATGCGATAGTACGATACAACAAAGAAATATCACCGGCAAAATAAATCGCTTCATAATTAATACTCTTTTTTGTTTATGGTTTAATTTGCAATTGAAACCTTTGATTTAATTGAATTTTTGTAGAGACAGATAATAATCTGTCTCTACTTTAATTAATTCCTGTTTGCAATAATTCAAAGGTTACAATTTGTAAATCAGTATCAACCTCATTTCCCCGATGGACTGCGAATATATTTGAGAAACTCGGTATCGAGCGGCAGAACAAGAACCGTATTTTTATCTATGGTATTCTTGTATGCGGTTAGAGTTCTGATGAACGAATAAAACTGCGGGTCTCTCCGGTATGCATCGGCATAGATTTTTACCGCGAGTGAATCTCCCGTTCCCCGTATCTGCTCGGATATACGGTAAGCCCCCGCCTCTATACTTCTCTTCATGAGATCGGCCCCCGCCCTTATTTTCTGAGATTCTTCCGCTCCTTCCGAACGGTAGCGCATTGCCATGCGCTCACGCTCAGCACGCATGCGGTTGAAAACCGCACTCTTATTCTCTTCAGGGAGATCTGCGCGTTTGATGCGGACATCAACGATATCTACTCCGAATTCTTTAGCAATATTATGGCATTTTTCGGTGACAGCGTTCATGATCGCTTCGCGGTTTACGCTTATCACCTCGGTGAGGGTGTGGCGTCCGAGTTCCTCGCGAAGACCGGCATAAATAATATCATCAAGGCGGGCCTGCGCAACAACTTCAGTTCCGAAACTTCTTATAAAGGTAATGGGATCGCGGATACGCCATTTGGCATAATTATCCACGAGAAGGTTTTTTTTGTCCTCGGTGTAAATAGCGCGCGGACTTGTGTCGTAGTCGAGAAGGCGTTTGTCGAGAACCGTGATCTTCTGTACAAAGGGCAGTTTAAAATGAAGTCCGGCTCCGGTAACAGCCGGCTCGATTACCGCTCCAAACTGGGTTATGACCACCTGCTCCGTTTCATCAACCACATATAGTGAAGAACCGACCAGAAAAATGACAGCGAAAACGATTATAATTATAGTATAGTCACGTACTTTCATTTGGACTCACCACCCTTCGTATTTCCGGAAAGCGCCTCGGGCAACCCGAGCACATTGGTTATATTCCCATTCCCTTCCGAATCGATAATATATTTTTTGAGGCCGGGAAGTATCTCTTCCATCGTCTCGATATACAGCCGTGCGCGGGTGACATCAGGCTGCTTTCGGTATTCGTCATAAACTGCGAGAAAACGTGAGACATCACCAGTACTCTTTTCAACGCGTTCGAGGCTGTCTGCCTGCGCATCTTTTATCATGCGTTCAGCCTCGCCTCGTGCGATGGGAACGATCTGGTTTTCATACCCCTCGGCTTCACGTGTCATCCGTTCCTTGTCCTCCCGTGCCGAGGCAACATCCTTGAAAGCGCTGTCAACTTCCCGGGGGGCGATAACGTCCTGAAGCTGTGTATTGATACACAGGAGCCCGCAGTTATACTTATCGAAAAGCTCCTGTATCTTGTCGCGAGTTTCCATCTGTATGGCTTCTTTGCCCCCGGCAATGGCATCGTCAATGGTGTGGAAACCGATGACCTGCCTCAGAGCTGTCTCACAAACCTGCCGCGCCACCGATTCCACATTGCGCACATTAAACAAATATTTTACGGGGTCTGAAATCCGATACTGAACCGTAATGTTAACGTCCACAATATTCTCATCACCCGTGAGCATTAAAGCTTCCTGATGTATAAAACTGTACTTTGCCGGAGGGCCCTGGTCGATTGTTCGATAGCCTATTTCCATTCGCCTGACTGCCTGTACCTGGGGAGTGTTTCTCTTCTCGAGGATGGGGATCATCAGGTGAAGCCCCTCACCGGTTTCACGGTTCAGTTTCCCGAAGCGCCTGATAACACCTCGCTCACCCGGTTCAACCTTATAAAAACCCATCGACATCACAGCGAAAACAAGTGCGATGATAATTACTATGGCAACTGTTCTGGGACTTGAGAAAATTTTTCTAACTAAATTTCTCACAATCTCTTCTTGTGTCATAATTCCCTCCTTTTAGCTGAATTATTGATTCCAAATGTCAAAATATTTCTCCTTATGTGTTTTTTTAATTTTCGCCTTTATACAGCTTTTTGCTGCAATCTTTTCTTCTCCCTTCTCCTTTTTCACCTCAGTGCCTCGTACCGCGTTATTATTTTCATTATTTGCGGTACCAGGAAAAACTGCTAAAGGGTGTTCCAAAAAACATACTTGTCAATATGGGGCTATTAACAGATTATGTCAATTAGTGTTTATTTAAATATGAATAATCTGTATTAAATATATTTACGAATTTTGCGCTTTATTGTGGCCATAATAAATGTCAATTATAGTATTTAGCTGTAAAAAAAACATAAAATATATTACGTTATATATCTTCCGAAACGATCAAGAGAACTGATTTTATATTTTAAAATTTAATTAATTGGTATTTTCTAAAAGATTTATGACAAGTTTAATATTTATAAACAACGCTTTAAAAGTTTTTTTAATGGGAGAAGGGACAGTATAAGACACTATTTCTGCTGTTCGCCGGATATGGCGAGGAAATGCGGGACATGGACGAGCGTTCGGGGACGTATGTTAAGCCGCCGGTTTATGCGGGAATGCTGAATCCGAACGACGCCCAATGACCAGGATCTGATTCCGCTTCGATCCGGCCGTTGTGGAGATCGATTATTTCCCGGCACAAGAAAAGTCCCAGCCCGCTACCTCGTTTGTCCCTGGTTACGGCGTTCCGCAAACGCGAAAATTTCAGGAAGAGTTGTTCACGTTCGGTGGGTTGAAAGCCTTCTCCCTCGTTCCATACA
>JABHYP010000079.1 GCA_018656855.1 Candidatus Latescibacterota bacterium
CACCGAACGAGAACGGGGGCAACTTCCGTTTAAGAATAATCTTCTTGCTTGGGATCACACCACATCCAGTAAAACCGGCCCCAGTCGCGCCTATTGCTGTTGTCAGAAAAGTCCGTCGTTTCATGAAAACACCTGCCCGTTCATTAAAATATCTATATTTCCCATATAAAAATCATTTAAGGTTTAGTTTGTAATCCATTTGATTTATGAATGAATATTCGATTATTTTAGTGAAATATAATTTTTTCTCATTTAATAGCAACATCCCATGGCTTAGACATGTATGCTTTCCCATCAGGCCCTTCAACAGTAAGTATCGTCGTTGTATAATATCCGGGTTTTTCTTTATACTGATGGACAGGATTCTGCTCTTTTGATGTCGTTCCATCGCCGAATTCCCACAGCCAGCTTGTGATGTTTCCTCTGGACAAGTCCTTGAAAGCAACTATACGGCGATCCATATCAAGGATTTTGAAAGTCCACTGCGCATCGATCGATTTGCGGAATCTTTTTTCCAGCGGCATCAGTCTGAAAGCAACAAGGTCTGATGCATTCCCATACATGGTCGTTTTATGAGACAAGTTAAAGAAAGAATCATGTTTTCCCTTGCCATCGTTATCGATAACAGCCCATGAAATGCCAATGATATTATTTTCCTCGAGCGTGGAAATAACAGATCGTGAAGGGCCATCATAAGGAGCATAGTCAAAGGGTGTAATCAAGAATTCCAGGATAAGATTTCCGCTATCTCCATGCTTGAAACCATACGAGTACTCAGCATTTGCCCAAGGAAGCTCCCTTATCCAGGGCTGGCATCCCCATACCAATGTCCAGGGTTTTCCATAAGCAGGTGTACAGATATGGTAATTTTGTGCATGAACTCCGTGAAACATGGCATATCCTTCCCAATCATCAAAGGTCTTATCTTCTCTTAACTGGGGACTCAGAGGTCCACCCGAAAGATCACCGTCCACAACAAGCTCAAACATATCATTAACACCGCCCGGTTTTTCGAATTCCCAGTAATCATCATACATTTCAACCAGGAAGTAAAGTTTGTCCATTCCATTTACCCATCCAACTCTAACCGTAACATCCAGATCGCTTTTGTCTATTTCCGTATTATTTCCAGTATCTTTAAGCTGATCCATCCCAATACAGTAATCTTCAGGAACGGTTTCCCAGTCATTGGTTTTACCATCTATCCGTGGAATCATGTTTGAAGGGAACTGGAATATTTTGAATTTAACATCCGGTCGCTCAAGCGATTGAGCTGTATTACACAACAAAGGTTCAAACAGGAAAATTGCAATTATAATCATTTTGTACAATTGGTTTCTCTCCTTTTTGGTTTATTCACATAAACTTATGTAAATACTTTCAATGGTTTTCAGGGATAAAAAATTGGTTTATCTTTGTTAATCCATGATTGCACAAATCTGTTTTATATGATGATATAACTTGTTCAAATTTGTTTGTGAAAAAATATTGACATAGGTGAGAAGAGAAGTACAAGTATGTTAAAAAAATATTACAACCAAATTAATGTCCATTTCTGGTGATTTTCATGTTTGCAAAACTAATGATTTGCTAGCACTCTTACATCAGCCATAAATAGAAGTGTCGAAACTTTTCCTTATATGCGGCGAGTCAGGGATATTATTATTCATCGCCCAATGCGCAGCGTTCCAGAGAATTTTACGATAAGGCTCTTGCACGTACGGCCCGGTAGTATGCCCGGGAAGGAGTGACACTACTCGTCCTCTACCTACTTCACGACACCAGCCTCCAAGGATGTCGACAGGTTGTTCGTCGCCTTTGAGGTTAAGAAGTGGTGTATACTTGACGTTGTCCTTCATAATAGCGCTGAAAATTTCATCATCTCCGATCGAGAAATCCTTAATACCTTTTGTTATCGGGTGATTTTGATTTAGTTCGTGAACCAGGGTGGGCTGAACCTTGGTATGCATTATCGGCTTTTCAACGCCAAGAAGGTCCATGTAGCGGCGTTTGTTGCCATTCCAGATGGAACAGTGAAGTGACATGAGTCCCATACCACGTTCCACATTGGCTATGATGTTTTCTTCGAGTTCTTCTGTCATGAAGTAGGATGGTGTTGCACGATTTTCCACAATCTGGCTGGAAGAGAATCCCAGCGAGAAATTTGTTTTCTGCGTATCTGTCATATAGCGGGTCATGACGAACAAATCTGTTTTCTCCAGCAGCTCCGGTGTAATAAATATGGGATCCTGGGCAAACATTAACCGCCAGTCGGTAACACCAAACACTCGGCGAAATGTCTGTTCCTGAGTGACCCCGTTGTGATAGAAGTCGCCGCCGAGGAATACTACACGAACTTCCCCTGGAGCTTTGTATGCAGCAAACGCTTCTGGTGTTATCATTGCAGCGGCAGCTATTGTGCTCATGCCTGCTTGTAAAATAGTCCGGCGTGATGGTTTAGTAATTTTTTCCATCTTCGACTCCTCCACGGATAATGGTTAATTATTTATTTTCCTCTGATCCAGATGATCCTGCCCTCGAAAAACGGTTTAATGAATGAATAGTATTCCGGGAATATTGATATGAAACATACTGATAACTGATTACCAGTCCTCTGCCTTTTTCCAGTAAGGTGAATCCTTTGGAATATCTTCCCATAAGGGATAGCTGACACCCGAAGGATCGAAAACGATCTTTCCGCCGAACATGGTCATAACAATCTGGAGTTTCTTTTTCCCTTTTATTTTTCCTCCGCCGACATCTGTATAACCGAATTTGCCCTTTAAGAGGTCAAAAACAGCTATATCAGCAGTGGAGCCGATACTCAGGTTTCCCAGTTCGGGACGATTGATTATGCGAGCTGGTTCTGAAGTCGAAAGCCTTATGACATCCTCAAGCGATACCCCCATAGAGAGGAATTTCGACATGGTATTGGGCATATGTAAAGCAGAACCGTTAACGCTGCCATCGTGCAGGTCTGTGCTGATAGCGTTGGGGAGATAACCTTGTTTAATTGCGGGAACCGCG
>JABHYP010000775.1 GCA_018656855.1 Candidatus Latescibacterota bacterium
AGCCGCATAACACGGTTATCAATGTTGTTTTAAGTAAAGACCAATTTCTTGCACGAGCCATTACAATAAATGGCAGATAATGATCAGGCCCAAATAATGTATGGAAAAAACCTAAAGTAGCGGCAGTAATAGCAAGAACTGTTATTTCATTTGACATTTAAACTCTTTCAATTAATTCAATTTACTTCTATTTAACTAAATTCACAATAAACTCTGGGAAAAAATATTCTCGATTATTTATCGATTTATTAATTAATATTATCATTTTTCTTTACTTAAAACAAGTGATTTTGGTAATATTTCGATTCACACTCCCATTTTATTCTGAATTATCGTTGTCTTTCACTTAAAATCCGACAATTTGAAACATCATTCCCCTCTCCCGTTCAAATTCTTAGCTATTCCACTATATGCAATGTTTCAGATGGGCATAACTATCGTTAATAAACACTTATAAATACATTTCTACTCTTTAATTCTCTCTGAAGTCACGATAGACTCCTTTATTGCTATAGTTATGAACCTTTTTTGCATTTCAATAATAAAATGTTATAATTTTTTTATTTTAAATAAATAAATCTGGTTATCTTATATTTTATTACCAGTAATTTTATTACCAGTAATAAAACATGTTTCATTTAAAATGAGGATATAAGTATGCCTGAAAAACTAACAAGGCGAAAAGCGCTTGCAGTAGGAGCCGCATCAGCAGGAACGCTAATTGGAACTTCATATTCAATATCCGCGCAGGACAAATCAAAAAAATCACCGCTTCCTTTCCTGACCCCGTGGAGCCCACCGGTCGACCTGGAACGGGAACTCACTCCCGGAACAACACCCGTGCGTCTGGCATGTTCAGCATATCCCATGCATTACAGCGATAACATAAACATAACCGAAACCGTAAAAAGAGTCCGTGACATGGGTTATACCGCTGCTATGGGCGGCGGTCACGACTGGCTCTCCGCCCCTGAATCTGCGATTATTGAGTTGAAAAAAGCACTCAAAACTTATGATGTTATTATTGCCGAAATGCATATCTGTGCAAATAATCTGCATCCTGATTTATCCGAACGCCGGGAAAACCAAAGATTGGTGGCAAAGACGGTTGAATCGGCAGAACGTGTCGGAGCATCGGAAGTCACTGTCTGTCTTGGCAGCCGCAGCAGGTTTGGAACTACGCGCACGCACAGGGATAATTGGACGACGGAAACCTGGAAAGCTTCTGTCAAAGCTGTCAGGCAGATTATCAGTGATACTGCCGGCATGAAGGTTAAACTTGGAATGGAAGCGCTCAACCTGTCCCCCCTCAATAATCCGCGGGCGCATCTAAAGCTTATGGAAGATGTCGGCGATTCACGCTGCAAGGTCTGTCTTGATCCCCAGAACATGCTCAATATTACAACATATTACAGGACTACAGAACTTCTCGACGAGTGTTTCGATGTCCTCGGTGAAAATATACTTGCGTGTCATGGGAAAGATGTTCTTCTTGACCCTGACAGGATGCTGCCGAAATTTGACTGGGTCGTTCATGGCAGGGGAACAATGGATTATGAGACATATCTCATACGGTTGAGCCGTATGAAGTATCCCCGTTCACTGTTACTTGAGTTTCTTTCTCGAGATCAGTACCCGGAGGCTAAAAAGTTTGTCGAAGAAACTGCGAAAAAAGCAGGGGTTACCATATACAGTTGAGTTTATATGATATCGCAAGGATTATAAGTGCTGATATTCAGGTATTAGAAAACAGATCTGATTGTTGACCAGAAAAGTAAGTTGTTAGTGGAATATTCTTCATCTACTAATGCAAAGTGAAATTGAGCAGGATTATTCGAAAAATCTAACAGCTTCCTGAATATCAATTATCAAACCGCATAAAAATATCCTGTCCCTGGCGTTCAAAACATGATCACCTCTTGGAATAATGAATAAATTCGACGAGTCATCGAAAATACAGGTAATTGTACATTTTCTTGGAAAACCTTCCTGAGAAACAACGCCAGCTAATGTATCTCCGATACAACTGGCGTTTTCAGGAATATCGAAAATGCAAATTTCGATGTCGCCAAGGCTTATAACTTTTCTCAAATCCGGACTTTCAATATTAACCATGATCTGGTCAATGAGAAGCTGTGTACCCCTTGCAATATTATTTACTCCCGCAGTCTTATATACTTCCTCATACTTTGGATCTTTCATTCTAACAACAATTTGCGAGACATTAAAATGTTTTGCGAGCAAAGAAAAAGAAAGATTGTCAGGATCGTTTGACATTGCCCCGATAGCAACATCACAGCGATCGATTCCGGCGCTTTCAAGAGTTTCAATTTCGGCGGCGTTGCCTTGTATTGTAATAGCGCCATATTTAGCGTATATATCCTCACATGCCTCTGAATCAATATCAATTACAACTACGTCATGCTTTAGTTCTGATAATTTCTTTGTAATTCCTTTGCCAATCAAACCGCCGCCGCCAATTATTATATACATATCTTTTCCCTCGATAATAGATTAGATTTTCAGGTTAAAGGTTCAAGATTAGACCTGTTATCCGTTGTCAGTTGTTATATTTCAGAATTGATTATTGAGAAATAAATATTCATTATTTGTTCTTTTATTCTTCACCCTATAAACCATAAACTAAAAACTATAAATTTTGTCCCTCTGCCTTTATCTCACTTCCATGCTTTATAATTAAAAATCAATAGAATCGGAAGTATTTCTAAACGACCGGCCAGCATTCCAAATATGTAAACCAGTTTTACAACTGCGGGAAGTTCGGACATTTGCTGTACGCTTATATAACAGGGGCCGATATTCCCTAATGCAGAAAACATTCCGGAAAAAGCCTCCCAACTTCCTAAGTCGGTAAACATTGTGGTAACAAAACCCCCGAATAGAAGTAAAAACAACCAGCCGAAAAAGAGACCAGCAACTCTTTTTATCTCGGAATCAGGGATAATTCTATGCTCTATCACCACTTCCGAAAATGACTTTCTCGGCATCCTGAGCTTTCTGATTTGCGATTTAAATGTATTATAAAGAATGGTAATTCTCATAACTTTAATACCACCACCGGTAGAGCCAACACATCCTCCTATAAACATCAAGACCAGAAAAATCTGTTTTGACATAGCAGGAAAGAACGGAGTATTGATGTCTGTAGTTCCAAATCCAGTTGTTGTTATTATTGATATTACTGTGAATATTGTTTGTCTGAAATTGTCTTCCAGCGTTGCCAACGAGAAGTCTGAGAAATGAATGTAATGGTCTATCATAATAAGCACTGTTGAACAAATAATGATTGTCACGAAGTATCTTAGCTCAATATTACTAGTGGCTTCATGGATTCTTCCTGTTAAAACTTTATAATGCAAAAGGAAGTTAATACCGCCGAGAAACATAAAAAATGTTATAACATATTCAATTGTACGCCAATGAACAAAACCTGCTTTACGGAAATAATCGATACTTACGTTATAAGATGAAAATCCTCCTGTCGAAAGCGATGTTAAGCTATGGCAGATAGCATCAAAATAACTGACTCTCAGGAATTTCAGGGCCACTATTTCGCAAAATGTAAAGAATATGTAAAGAGACCATAATATGATTACGGTCTTAAAAACACTTGGCGTAGGCCGGGAAGAATCGATTTTATGTGATTCTGCGGAAAATAGCTGAAAATAGGAATGGCTCGAACGGAAAGTTATGGCAAGGAATAATGTCAGTATACCTAAACCTCCGAGCCATTGAATGAAGCTTCTCCAGTAAATTATGCTTCTGGGAAGAATTTCTATATCCGTGTATAGCGTTATTCCCGTTGTTGTAAACCCGCTTACCGTTTCAAAATATGAATCAAGAAATGTTAAACCGGTCCCGATAAAAAATGGGAGGCAGCCAAACAAGGACAGTACAATCCACGCCATCCCGCAGATAAGTATGCTCTGAAGATAGTAAACAATTCCCGGACTGGAAAATCTCTTTAAAACAAATCCAACTGCAAAACATATTAGTGATGGTATAACAAAAGATTGTATCTGTGTGTATTCATGATAAATAAATGTAAATATCAGCGGTGTCAGGAGAAGAAATCCCTGAATTATTATCAATGAACCTAAAAGATTGAGAACCGTCAAAACAGTCGTAAAATGTTTCACATTAAGACTTTCAGGGAAAATTTTAGCAGTATATACTTCCAATTATACACTTTAATGATAATAGATAATAGCAATGCATCGATTTACTGTCAATTGATTTGTGAATATTTAACCTAAAAGTCTCAGTTGAAAATGAATAATCATGTGAATCAGTATTCAGGACGATTGTTTTATTAATCAGTGGAATTTGGGTTTTTGTATCTCATCGCAGTTTAAGAAGTGTCACAGAAACCTGGTGCGAGCACAACCATATTTTAAAAGAAATGAGGAAAAAAAAGGCTCCTCATTAATTTAGCTGATAGTTGTTTTCTAATACGGCTATCTTGAGAATACGAAAAAGGAGGACAAAAAGAAGTTTTTCAAAAGTCCTTTGATGGAATAGTCTGATTCACCCTATTGACCAGTGTCGGCACAGGCGGCTAAGAACAACACAGGAAGGGTGTCACTTGTTCTTTTGACGGGCGGCTCTTTTTCTGTCATTCTCGGTCAACAGCCGTTTTCTGAGCCTGATCCGTTTCGGAGTCACTTCAACAAGCTCATCTTCCTGAATGTACTCGAGGGCAATCTCGAGACTCATGTCCCGTGGCGGCCTGACCCTTGCGGAATCATCCTTACCTGCCGCCCGGAAATTTGTAAGCTGTTTCTGTTTCGTCAGGTTGACGGTGATGTCGTTTTCCTTAGAGTGTTCTCCCATGATCTGTCCCTCGTAGATCGGCTCCCCGGGATGCACGAAAAAGAAACCGCGGTCATAAAGAGAATCGAGAGCATAAGCTGTTGACTGGCCGGTCTCACTGGCAATCATAACACCTGTCTGGCGTTGCGGGATCGTTCCGCGGAGAGTGCCGTAATGCTCAAATAGATGGTGCATGACCGCACGGCCCTTCGTTGCGTTCATCATACGGGTATGAAGGCCGAAAAGTCCCCGGGCGGGAATCAGAAACTCCATGTGGACATTATCACTGTCACCAGCACCCACCTCCATAGTAAGCAACTCGGTGCGGCGTTCGCCACGAATGTTCATGACTGCGCTCTGGCAGTCGGCGGGACAGTCAACTATCAGCCGTTCAATCGGTTCATGGA
>JABHYP010000776.1 GCA_018656855.1 Candidatus Latescibacterota bacterium
TCGGCTCGTTAATGATCCGCTTTACATCCAGGCCTGAGATACGTCCCGCATCTTTGGTTGCCTGACGCTGTGAATCATTAAAGTATGCCGGAACGGTAACAATCGCTTCTGTTACTTTTTCACCGAGATAATCCTCGGCAGTCTGTTTCAGTTTCTTCAATACAACCGCTGAAATTTCAGGTGGGGAATAATCTTTGCTGTCCACTTTCACACGTGCGGTCTCATTCGCGCCCTTTTTAACATCGAACGGCACCTCCTTGATTTCATTTGAGACCTCCCCATGTTTGCGGCCCATAAATCGTTTAATGGAAAATATAGTTCGCTTGGGATTTGTAATTGCCTGTCGTTTTGCGATCTGGCCGACAAGCTGCTCGCCTTTATCATTAAAAGCAACAACGCTCGGTGTAGTACGACCACCCTCCTGGTTGGGTATGATAACAGGCTGGCCGCCTTCTAAAACGGCAACGACTGAATTCGTTGTCCCTAAATCAATACCAATTATTCTCGACATGATTATTTCCTCCTTTATATTCAAACTATTTATTAACTACATCAGGGTGATGAAATGCAAATTAAGTGCCAATATGCAACAAAATATATAACATATTGTTATTAAATAATATGTTGTTATCATGTTATTGAGGGTTTATCGAGAGCTGACAACAAATAATGCCAATATGGCATGTATTGTGACATATTGGCATTATTGCTGTCGGGTGAATAAGGGAATGGATAAAGTGATTGAGAGGTAAAATACTTTAAGAATTCAGTATTTTTCTTGCACTTTCATCTAGAACATCGGTAATAAATGGAATCTTTGTTTCTTTCTCCGTTTCCCTGTTTGCAGAAAATATATCGGATCTTGAAATTTCGCTGATATTAAACTTTCGGGCTCCGGCCATAAGCTGCTGAAGACCGGCGCTTAACTTATCCGCTAATGTCCAGATTGCGATTGCGCCAAACGGGATATTTGACATCTCTTTAATGCCAACTTTCTTCTGAACATCGTAATAACCTTCAAATATACTTTCAGGATGCTCGCCAATTTGTGCAACCGATGGGGGTAATTTATCCCAGTTCCCATTGATTTTTTCTTTATTCTCAGGTTTTAATACACCTTCGATATTTGAACCTAAATATCCGGGTATCATCATGCTTCTGCCAAGGCACACAAGCTTAGTAAACGGCCGCCCCATAGCCAAAGCTTTAAATATCTGGTCTTCTTTACCAAATCCGCCGGCAAAAGCAAAATCAACAACATTCTGGCCTTTATCCGCAAGTATCGAGGCGTATTCATAAGCTTTTGAATGGAGAAGAATTGAAGGCACACCCCAGCTTTCCATCATATTCCAGGGGCTCATTCCGGTGCCGCCTCCGGAACCGTCTATGGTTAAAAGGTCAAGTTTTGCCTCAGAGGCATATTTGATTGACATCGCAAGAGCTTCCATGCCGTAAGAGCCGGTTTTCAGGGAAATTCTGTTAAATCCAATTTTCCTTAAATATTTTACAGATTTCATGAAATCTTCTTTCACTTCATCCGGAGAAGTCAGCTCTGTATATCCAAGTCTGCTGTGCCGCGCAAAAGCTTTTATGGCTCCATGTTCAAATGCTTCCTGTACTTCCGGGAGCGTAGGATCCGGATCAATGATATATCCTCTTGTTTTTAAGAAAAGGGCATAGTCGAGACTTGTAACCTGAATCTCACCGCCAATATCCTTGGCTCCCTGTCCCCATTTAAGTTCTATTATTACTTTATCGCCATATTTGTCAATAAGATATTCTGCAACACCATTTCTTGTATCCTCAACGTTCATTTGAACGATAATTGCGCCACTGCCATCAAAATACCTTAAAAATGTGTCAATTCTTTTGTCAAGCTCCGGAGCCCTTTTTATTTTGCCTTTCTCGATGAGTGATGCTCTATCAACACCCACAACATTCTCTCCAACGACAATCGGGATTCCAACTAATGCCGAACCGATTGCAAATGATTCCCAGTATTTATTTGCGATAAATGTTGAACCCAGTGCACCTGTCATCAAAGGAATTTTTGCTTTCGTTTTCACTTCACTGCCAAATTCTGTTGACAAACTAACATTTGGGAAAACACAATCATCCGTTGAATGAGAACTACTCTCCATCCCACGTGATCCATAATTATACCCCTGAATCCTCAAAGAATTGTATGAAACTCCAACATGAACGGTATTTGCGCTTCCGGCTGTTATTTCGCCAAAATCTCTTGGATAGAGTAATTCTCTCCCTCTCAGACTTGAAAGCCATGTTTCACACTTTCCTTTGCAATCTGCACGGCACAGTGTACATAATCCCGATTCTGCGGGATTTCCTCTGTTAACTGTTCCCAAAGCATCATTAGTTTTTGGCCAATTAGTCATAAAACCTCCTATAGAATAAGTTGTGAATTCCTTTAATATAATATTTTTCATAATCACAAACAATAATATTATTATCAATATTATCATCGTAATACTGATAATAATTTGTAAATAAATATTTACATTGAGCTTATGTTTGATGTATTAAAATTAAAGAAAAGAAGAAACCATCCGGACCGTAAAATTTCACACTGCAGAAATCTATTCGGGTACTTTTTTAATAATTTTTCTGATAACGTTTGCAAGGCTGTATTATACGACTCCCTGTTCGAGCATAGCGTCCGCAATTCTCTGAAATCCAGCTATACTGGCTCCTTTAAAATAGTTACAGTTATCA
>JABHYP010000777.1 GCA_018656855.1 Candidatus Latescibacterota bacterium
ACGATCAATTTCATCTCTGAGCGATGTAAACTCGTTATTTAGTGCACTACGGTTTGTATTATCAACCGTTTCCGATGCAGACTGTACAGACAGTTCACGCATACGACTGAGCATGTTGTGAATCTCAATAAGAGAGCCCTCAGCCGTCTGTATCATATTCTTTGCCTGATCGGCATTTTGAGACGCCATTCTCATTCCTTCTACCTGAGCTCTGAGTCTCTGAGAAATTGCCAGACCGGCGCTGTCATCAGCAGCACGGTTAATACGTAAACCGCTTGAAAGCCTCTCGAGAGAAGCTGACAGGTTTTTATCGGTAGCTATAAGCTGCCGATGTGTGTTCATCGCAGAAATGTTATTATTAATCCTTAAACTCATGATTTAACCTCCATGTTGACCCGTTCTTTTCAGAAGGGTCTGCATCCATGCATTATATTTCGAAGCAGAAACAAGGCTGCTTCGTAACCGAACAACCATTGGCTTCGAATATGTGTGAGTTTACCATCACCTCCTTAAACTATTATAACGTAAAAGGTTTATATATTATTTTATTTTTATTTTCACAAAATAGTGATGCTGAATTTTTCTTTACATTCAAATTCTATATAACTTTACTTTTAATAACATCGGAAAAAAGCGTCAAAACTTTAGCTAAATTGGAGTTTTTTTATATTTTTTCTCGTTTTATTAAAAATCAATCCATATTTTTATTATCGGAATATTTTTCTAAAACTTTATCCTGTGAGAAAAATTGTGGAATGATTTCTTTTTAGAAAAGTTAATAACGTAGAGAAAGAAAAAAAGAGGGATAAAATGATAGGAGAACTATCAAGTATGATAACGAGACATTGTTCAGAGTGAACAAAGAACTATTTGCGATTCCTGTTTCGTATTTTAGCTCCCAATTCCTTGAGTAGTCCCCCGTATACACTTTTTGTTGATGCGAGTTTATTTTCGCGTTCGATTTGTTCTTTTATCTCTGCACGTAATATACTCACATTCTTAGGAGCCTCAAGGCCGAGCCTTACAAACTTACCGGAAACTTCCAGGACGGTTATGACTATATCAGAGCCAATATGTATCAGCTCACCTGATTTTCTGGAAAGTACAAGCATGAAAACCTCTTTCATAATTATTAAAGATATACCAATACGCATCAATTACAATAAATATTCTATTGTAGCATATTCTTTTATGATCTTCTGTTTATCAACGAATTACCACATCCCTGACCTTTATACGTTTTGCTTTACCGGCGGGGCCTTCTACATTGAGAGTCACTACAAAATGACCGGGTTTTGTGAAGGTATGAACGGGGTGCTGTTCCGTAGATGTGGTTCCATCGTCAAAGTTCCACAACCATGATGTTATCTCGCCGTACGACTCGTCCTGGAACGCCACGAGACGACGGTTCATATCAAGAACTTGGAATGACCATTCCGCATCGATGGGTTTTTGGAACTGCGGAAGAAGGGACATTAGCCGAAAGGCAACCGCGACTCCGGCGTCACTATAAGCCCTTCGGTGGTGCGAAATGCTCCAGAATCCGTTATCGTCATTAATATTTGAGTGATCGGTGCCTTCATCGTAATCGATGATAACCCACGACAATCCGATTATTTCATTCTCTGTCAGCCTGGAAACAACCGCACGCTCGGGGCCGTCATACGGCGCATAGTCAAATGGTGTGATCCAGAATTCAAGTATCAAATTGCCGCTTTCGCCCTCTTTAAAATTGTAATTGTATGCATAATTTGACCAGGGCAGGTCATTTATCCACGGTTGGCAGCCCCAAACAAACGCCCAGTCGCGACCTTCCCCGGGTGGAGTGAAAATATGGTAATTCTGGCCAAGCACGCCCTGGTATTTAAAATAGCTGTCATAGCCTTTGAAGTAAGGACTGCGTATGATGTCTCCTCCAGACACATCACCGTCAACAACAAGTTCGAAAATATCCCCGCGGCGGTAAAACATATCCCAGCAATCGTCATAGGCTTCATAACAGAAATAGAGGCGGTTCAATCCCCTTACCCAACCCACGCGAACCTTGACATCGAGGCTTTTGGGGTTCATCTCCCTCCCCGGTGTTTTTTCATCAGTGAGCTGGTCGGTTCCGATTACATAGTCATCGGGTACAATCTCCCAGTCATCGATATTGCCGTCAATACGGGGGATCATGTTCCGTGGGAACTGGAAAACCTTGAATTCGACATCAGGGCGTCCCAGAGCAAAGGCCTCTGAAAACACTAAACACATACATACCAGTATAAGAAACACTGTTCGAGCCATTTGTTGTTTCTCCTTTTTCTATTTCAACAAAAAAGATAACTATTCCCAATTTATATAGTTGTTCTATAAAACCGGATTGGTGTGTATATGTCAAGTTTTATTATTATACGGGTAAAAAATTAGAAATCCGCTGCCCTCACCCTTTCATCGGAAAATTGGGGCGGAAATAAGTCATCTCATTATTTCTCCTCTGGAAAAGAGGGTAATGATGCCAGATGAGGTGTATTGCCATAAAAATGCTCTCAAAATAGAATTAAACTTTTACAATTTTAGAGATATTAAATGCAACCATAGTTTTTAAATCACTTATTATACAAGTGGTTATAAATAATGAATGCGCGAATTTACAGTGCTATAATCATAACAATGTGAATTCATTCGGCTAATGTTGAGGTACTACTGAAATTTTATAATTCTTTAAGCGGGCACTGGCAGCTGAATACAAAAAAGTAATAGAAGAAATGCTATTCTTCATAATTTTTTTGACTCGATTTACATTCTTCAATTATGCATTCGAAAAGTTTTTTAATAGTAGTATTATCAAGGGGACCTATGTTTTGCTGACAGATATGATCAATAACTTTTTTCTCACGCTCAGGATTACAAATTTCCATACCTTTTTCATGCTTGACTTTACCTATTTCAATTGCATAAGCAGCACGTTCATTCAATAACTTAACCAGCTGTTCATCTATCTCATCAATTCGCTTGCGCCACTTGGCAATCTCATCCATCCTTAAACTCCTTTCAAGGCTTGAGTGAGTGTACCAACAAAACGACCAACTTCTTTTTCAAATCCAGGCGTATCACTCAATTCGCCGATTTTCTTCACTATGGAACTTCCAACCACAACCCCATCTGCAACATCAGCTACTATGCGAACTTGTTCCGGAGTTGATATTCCGAATCCAACCACAACGGGCAAAATAGTATGGGAACGAATTGCCTGAATTTTTGCGGGAATGTCTTCAGCAACACAGTCCCGTTCGCCGGTTACTCCCATCTGCGAAACATAATATATAAAACCTGTGGCATTTTGCGCAATAATTTCTATTCGTTCTTCCGGTGTTGTAGGTGATATGAGAAAAATTGTGTCAAGATTCTTTTGATCCATCAGTTTTTTATATTCCCCTGCTTCCTCAGGCGGCAAATCAAGAACCAGCGCTCCATTAAGGCCTGAATCAGCCGCATCATTAACAAACCTCTCCAATCCGTATGACAGAACAGTGTTGTAGTAAGTAAAAAAGATTATAGGTATATTCGATCCCCTGCGGATTTCCCGAACGGCATCAAGTATCTGGCCGATATTCACATTATTTTTAAGCGCTCGCATCGCTGCTTCCTGGTTAACCGGGCCGTCGGCAACAGGATCAGAAAACGGAACGCCAAGTTCTATAATGTCAACTCCCCTCTCTTCGAACTCTCTTACGAGTTTTACCGTAGCATCCAGAGAGGGATCTCCTGCAGTGATATAGGCCACAAAGGCTTTTCGCTGCTGACCGTGCAATTCAGCAAAACGTGTCTCTATTATCTTCACTTTTTTTCCTTTATATCTTTATATGTTCCATAGCTGTCATGACATCCTTATCGCCGCGTCCGCTGATATTGATTACAATAATTTCCTCAGGTTTCATTTCAGGAGCTATTTTCACTACATGCGCCACCGCATGAGCGCTTTCCAGCGCCGGGATAATACCCTCGGTTTCGGCAAGCATACGAAAAGCGTCAAGACATTCATCATCATTGACATAGGTGTATTCAGTCCGCTCGAGCCCTCTGAGCATTGAATGTTCCGGTCCGACAGACGGGTAATCGAGTCCGGCGGAAATCGAATGTGTCGGGCTTATCTGGCCATTTTCATCCTGTAAAACATAGGTGTAAGTCCCATGAAGGACACCCGTTCTACCGGTTAGGAATCTTGCTGCATGTTCACCATACCCGTCGCCATAACCGCCGGCTTCAACACCGATCATGCGCACTGGTGCATCGTCCAGAAACTCGTAGAAAAGCCCTATTGAATTTGAACCTCCGCCAATACAGGCAACTAGAACATCAGGAAGCCGCTTTTCCTTTTCAAGAATCTGTGAACGTGCTTCCCGCCCTATAATACTTTGAAAATCCCTCACCATCATCGGGAAAGGATGAGGGCCAAGAACCGAGCCGAAAATATAAAAGGTATCCCTGCATGTCAGAGCCCAGTTTCTCATGGCCTCATTTATCGCATCTTTCAGAGTTTTTGAGCCTGAGGATACTTCTGTGACAAGTGAACCGAGAAGCTTCATCCTGAAAACATTCAGGGACTGCCTGCGCATGTCTTCGGCGCCCATAAACACCTCACAGGGTATTCCGAAGAGCGCTGCAGCAGTTGCGGTTGCAACTCCATGCTGTCCCGCGCCGGTTTCAGCGATGATACGTGTTTTGCCCATGCGTCGGGCAAGGAGAGCCTGGCCGATTGCATTGTTAATCTTGTGAGCGCCTGTATGAGCAAGGTCCTCACGTTTTAAATATATTTTCGCGCCTCCTAGGCGCTCAGTCAGGCGGCTTGCAAATGTCAGCGGTGTCGGCCGTCCCACATAATCCCGCATAAGTCTGTTAAATTCATTGTGGAAGGCAGGGTCAGCTTTCGCTTCAGTATAAGCCCTCTCCATCTCAAGAAGTATCGGCATGAGCGTTTCTGGAACAAACTGGCCGCCATACTTATTATAGTATCCCCTTGAGTCAGGATAGTTGTCTTTAATTCGCATATTTTTTTCTCTTTATTTTCTCAATTAGTCCTTTGTAATATTAAAAAAACTGAGCATTGAAAATTGATATTCCAACAAAAAACAAGTCTTTTGATAGTCCTGATTAATAAAAAAAGAGGTCACGAACACAGTAGGGTTTTGATTTATCAAACCCATTTTTATTTTTAAAGTGTCTTTGCCACCGAATGAAAAAACGACCTCATTTTTTCAGAATCTTTTATACCGGGGCTTGATTCTATACCGCTTGAAACATCCACCCCCCAAGGCCGCGCAATTCTAACAGCCTCATTTATATTTGATGCATTCAATCCGCCGGCAATAATAATTCTGCCGTACTCACTGCATTTGCGGGCTATCCGCCAGTCAAATGTTTTTCCGGTTCCACCATACGCATCTGAACTATAAGCGTCAAGCAAAAATGCGCCAGCATTAAACTGTTTTAGTATCCCCGGGTCAAAATCATTCCCAATTCTAAATGCTTTTATGACATTCAGCCCTTTCAGCGAACCGATATACTCCCGGCTCTCTGAACCGTGAAGCTGTACTGCGGTAAGACGGGCGGTTCTGGCCGTGGATATAACAGTATCCGGCTCTTCATCAACGAAAACACCGACACGGGCAGTGAAAGGCCCGAGATTCCCGGAAATTTCTCCGGCTTTTTCCGGGATAATATAACGCGGGCTATCTTTAAAAAAAACGAAGCCGATAGCACGGGCGCCCATTTCCTCGGCAAGAAGCGCATCCCCGGCACGTGTGATGCCGCAAATTTTAACAGCTATATTCATAAGTTGCCAGTAAGGGGATACTGTTGAGTAATTACACTCATTATTGATACATTACCAGTTCAGTATCCCCTGACGGATTCTCAAACAAAAAAAGAACAGTTTACATCCCCGGTGGCGTAACCGAAGGAAGTTTCCCCAGCGATTTTTTGATTTCCTCTTCCGGGTGCGCGTAATCAACGAGTTCACCGGCAATATATTTGTCGTAACCTGCAAGATCAAAATGCCCATGACCGCTGTAATTAAATACAATGGTTTTTGCTTCACCTGTTTCCTTGCACTTTTTCGCTTCCTCCATTGCAGCTTTGATAGCGTGGGATGTCTCCGGTGCTGGCAGAAGGCCCTCAGTACGGGCAAATATCATTGCAGCCTCGTAACACTCATTCTGGTGATAGGCGATGGCTTCAATCTCTTTCTCATTTACCAGTTTTGAGAGAATCGGTGA
>JABHYP010000778.1 GCA_018656855.1 Candidatus Latescibacterota bacterium
GGCTTAACTCCGCAGTCGGTGCATGTTTTAGGCGGTTACGGTGTCCGCGGTAAGGAAGACCGCCAGGCGGTCATCGATGATGCTCTTGCTGTTGAGGAAGCAGGCGCTTTCGCTGTGGTTCTGGAAAAGATGCCAGAAAACCTTGCCAGTGAAATAACCGAAAAACTCGCGATACCAACCATAGGAATAGGTGCTGGACCCGGCTGCGACGGCCAGATTCTTGTTACCGCAGATATGCTCGGTTTGTTCCAGGAGTACAAACCTGCTTTTGTTCGCAGGTATGCTGAACTCGCGGACGGAGCCATGAATGGTATAAATAAATATATTGATGATGTGAGGGCGGGAACATTTCCAGGCGAAATGGAAAGTTATAAATAGACTTTTCGATACGCTGCGAGGTATTGAAAGAAACCTCTCTCTATCCACCTTGAATGACTCTGTTTTTGAAAATGGGAAAAGGATATACCTGATCAATTTTACCAGAAGGCAAAAATAACTCTAATATAATTACCAGCTTATTTTATGTGAAAGGATTTATCAATGAAGTATCTTAAGTACAACGAGAAGCTTACAAAACTTTACAGCGCTGTAATCATGGATGTAATGGATGCTATGAACACCCGGGTTCAGTGCATGGAGCCATCAGTAAAACCGCTTCTGCCTTCCATGAAAACATGGGGCGAAGTTGTGACAATGTATATGGAAACTGTCGCTGAGGTTCCCGAACAGCCTTTCCAGCTTGAAATGGAAGTTCTTGACGATATTAAAGAGGGGCAGGTTATTGTAACACAGTGCAACGCCTCGGAACTTTCAGCGTTCTGGGGAGGCCTTTTGAGCAATGCGGCTGTGGGGAGGAAAGCTGCAGGAGTTATTTCTGACGGCGGCGCACGCGATTATAATGAGATTGTAGCACTTAACTTTCCCACCTTTTGCACCGGCCTGAGCCCTTATGACTCAATGGGAAGAATGGATGGCAAGGAACGTGACATTCCGATTGTGTGCGGCGGAATACGTGTGAGCCCCGGAGACCTTGTTTTTGGGGATGTTGACGGAGTTGTTGTAGTACCTCAGGAAATGGCGGAAGAAGTAATAGAGAAAGCCTGGGAGAAAGTGCAGGGAGAAAACACAGTACGCGAGGAATTACGGTCAGGAGCAAGCGTTGTTAAAACGTTTGAAAAATACGGGATACTTTAAGCCCTGAAATATCAATAAGCGAATTAAGAATTATTTTTATAGTTATCAATTTCAATACAATTTATAAATACAAGTTTAATTAACATTTTTGTAATAAAAAGGATATTTGCCATGAAAAGGGTTTTAGTAGGGTCTATGCTGCATGAAACCAATACATTCAATCCTATGCTGACAGACCTTGAAGAGTTCAGAATAAGAGGTCTTCTTTTCGGAGATGAAATTCTTGAAAAGAGACGCAATACCGGCACAGAAATGGGTGGTTTTATTGAAACCCTTGAAGAGAAAAATATTGAGATCGTTCCTTCGGCACACGCATGTCCGCTCCCGGCAGGACTTGTAACCACAGAAGCGCTTGATACCGTTCTCGGCGCATTTATCGACACACTTGACAGGACGCAGGTGGATGGAGTGCTTCTGGCAATTCATGGAGCAATGGTGACTCAGGAACAGGATGACGGTGAGGGATATATCCTGAAAACAATCCGTGAAAAAGTCGGACAAGATATTCCTATCATTCATACGCTTGATTTTCATGCTACACTTACTCCCATGATGGCTGAAAATGCCGATGCCATGACAATATACCGTACATATCCCCACATGGATATGGCAGAGCGAGGTCGTGAAGCCGCAGCTATGATGGCGCGTACGCTCAATGGCGAAATCAATCCCGTTGTTGTGATAGTGAAAAGGCCTCTGCTGATCGGTCCGCCACATAACGTTCTTCCGCATGATATGCCCATGAAGCGTATCATGGACCGGGCACGTGAAATGGAAGCCGAAATACCGGGTGTTATCGCCGCATGTCCTGCGCAGGGTTTTATGCAGCAAGATGTACCCTATAATGGAATCGGAGTTGCGGTGACCACGGATAATAATCCAGAGCTTGCAAAAAAATGCGCTGACGAACTAGCGGATATGATATTCGATAAGAGAAAAGAGTTTTATGTTGAGTTGCCAGATCCCGCAGAAACGATTCGCCTTGCCTTGAAGTCTGATAATCCTCCAGTGGCAATCGCCGACTCAGGCGATAACATAGGCGGTGGGACTCCGGGTGACGGTACGGCTCTATTGCACGAAATTCTCAGGCAGGGTGTCGATACTGCATACGTTCCGATTTGTGACCCGGAATCAGCCCGGCTAGCCGCTGAAGCCGGTGTTGGTTCTACTGTGACGCTTGAGGTCGGTGGGAAATCACACTCCCTGTACGGCCCTCCTGTTAAAATAACCGGCAAGGTAAGGACAATAACCGACGGTTTATTTCTTAACCGGTCATGGGGAGGTTATTGGGGTGGCGTTATCGGCAATATGGGACTTTCAGCAAGGATTGACGTTGATAGAGTAACAATTGTCGTAACATCATACCGGATTTCACCTGACAATATCATGCATGCGAAGTCAATCGGTGTCTACCCGGAGGATTATCGCATGAGTGTATGTAAAGGCGGCCTGGCGTTCCGCGAAGCTTATAAAACACCGGTTGTCAACAGTTATATCCAGAGCGACACACCCGGATTTGCATCATCCAACTTGAAAAATTTTACATTTACAAAAATAAAACGCCCGATATATCCTCTGGACGACATATAATATAGAACAGGAGATCGAATATGTCTTTTACCATGAATAAGCCTCTTTTAATGATTCCAGGGCCCATGGACCCGCCTGATGAGGTGCTGAAGCGTTGTGGAATGCCTATTGTTCCGCATTACGAGGGAGATTTTCCCGCATTTTACGATCAGTTGGTCACAAAGATGAAAACGATTTTCGGCATTGGCGAGGGTTATGTATTTATTCCCAACGGCAGCGGAACTACTGCTGTGAACATGATGCTTGCGAGTCTCTGCACGCCGGATGATAATCTGCTTGCCATCAATAACGGCTCATTTGGGGGATATATTGAAAAAAATTGTAAAAACCTGGGAATACCATTCACTTTTGTCGAAGGTGAGTGGGGTACTGCGATAGACCCGGACAAAGTCCGCGATGAAATGAAAAGAAAACGGTATAATTTCATATACATTACCCACAACGAAAGTTCGACAGCTATAGTAAATCCGCTTGAACCCATAGGCGACATAGCCCGAGAATTTGATGCCCTGCTGCTTGTGGACTCGGTATCAGGAGTAGGTGGAGTTGTTATCGATATGGATAGCTCTGGAGCCGATGTTGTCGCTGGTGCAAGCCAGAAATGTCTCGAGCTTCCACCGGGGCTTGCTCCTGTAGCAGTCGGTGCAAAAGCTTGGGAATACATGGAAAAAATGAAGAACCGCCGCGTCCCATATTTCCTCGATTTCATGTCGTGGAAAAATGCCTTCATCGAGATGCATGACGAACATCCCCAGCCGGTAACCGGTGCAACGCACATGCTCTACGCGCTGGACTGGGTAGTCGACCGAATAATAGAAGAAGGGCTTGAAAACCGTCAGGAGCGCTTCCGGACTTCAGGCGAACGACTCAAAAATGGGATGGCTGAACTCGGTTTTAAAAGCGGCGCTGATCCCCGTTATGCTTCACCGGTTGTGACAGAGTTCTTGACACCCGGCGGCATTCCGGCAGAAGATGTACGTGAATTTTACATAAAAAAACACAATACAATGGTAGGCTGGGGGATGAGGAAAAATGATGAGGATGAAAGAATATCGTTCCGTGTCGCTCATTTCGGAAAGGCAGCAGATACATGGCGTATCAATAGAATGATTGCTATTACGAGGGAGTTTATAGAAGAATAGAAAATATTATTGAGACATGGAAATTAATATCTGTCTAATAACCAACTTTATCAATGACCCAATTTGCCCATTCATGGTATCCGGGTGTTTTGACCCATATATAGCTGCTCCAGTATTTAGGATACAATCCCCGGCGATTCATCTCATAGACCATTTGTATGGTAAATATATTGTTAATGACGTTATTAATGACTGAACCGACAAGGGCAATCTTGTTATCATACCCATCAATTTCGAATAAACCATAACCTTCAGGACTTAAATTGTCGAAATAGATATCGGCAATGTTTTTCAGTTGATCCTGCGTTGAGGGGCCCATTGCGACAATAAAGCATCCTTTTTCTTTCGCTATCCTGGCTTGCTCGACTATTTTTGAATTTGGATTATCTGTAACATCAGCAAGAATTACGACATCACCATGTTTCCAGGCCTCATTTCCTCCTCTGTTATGATTGGTCATCATGAGTCCCATGGACATTCCGGTACCGGAAGACATCACGCCTTTGGGCTCGGAATCTAAATACAGAGCGCTCCCGTTATCGATTTTTTCCGCTGTCTGTTCTGCCGCCACCCATATAGCGTCATGCTGTTCTTTATAGACCCTGTCAAGCCGTTCAAACAGTATGTCAATATATTTCTGAGCATACTCAAGTGAAGGGGCATCATGGCTTTTTATTAATTTATTTGCGACTTCAGATACAGTGAGCCAGTAAAGGACGCCCATGAAAGTGCCGATTCCAGGTCCCACTTTTCTGTCGGCTATATAAGGAATATTCACCAATCCGATCTGGCCTGTCACATGAGAATCAAATATCTCATCAGAAATGTCTTCAAGCACTAAATCATTGTAATTCGACCTGTGGTCAAAGTTGTCTGCTTCACTGAATATTTTACTCCTAAAATAACTGTTGGTTACGCCAATAACATGAACTCCGCGTTTATGAGCGTTATCGGTAGCCTCCCATATAAAGTTTGTGATAAGGATATCGCCTTTTTTGAGCTTGTCAATATTTTCCTTGTTTCCCTGGAATTTAGTGGAGGATAACATTCCCACTTCCGGTAAACAGGACAAGGAAGGATCAGTATCGTACAGACTGAAATGGCTTGCATTACTATCCCAGATAACCGTTCCACCGGAATTTATTGTCGTTGCAATCCTTGATGTCATATCAGCAAGATGGCCATTTTCATTGTCCCACATTTCCTTGAGGATTCGGATAGTTTCACGATAGTATTGATCGCCGTAATCTTCTGGTATATACCAGCCCGGCTTTTTTGTTGTGGTTTCCTGGACATCCGGACATCCGCATCCGAAAAAAATAATTATAAATAACAAAGCAATTACAGTTAAAGCAGTTTTGTTAATCATAATATTGACCTTCATTTATTATATAAAAATATCTGTTAATTCTTCTGGTGAGTTAAAAAACTTGTTATAAACAAATTGATATCACCGTCCATAACCGCCTGAGTATTGGATGTTTCTGCTTCAGTTCTCAGATCCTTGACCATATTATATGGATGGAAAACGTAGGACCGGATTTGGCTGCCCCATTCAATCTTTTTCTGATCTTTAGTGTATTCAGCTTTTTTCTTTTCCTCTTCCTCAAGATGAAGCTGGTAGATGCGTGCCCTGAGAACCTTCATTGCAAAAGATTTGTTTTTGTACTGGCTACGCTCATTCTGGCATTGGACGATGATTCCGGTGGGAAGATGAGTAATTCTGACTGCTGAGGATGTTTTGTTGACATGCTGGCCCCCTGCACCGGAAGCACGGTAAACATCTATCTTGAGGTCTTTTTCATCTATTTCAATTTCTACATTGTCATCGATTTCAGGCAACACTGTAACCGATGCAAACGATGTATGGCGGCGAGCATTTGAATCAAAGGGGCTGATGCGCACCAGGCGATGAACACCGTATTCGGATTTAAGGTACCCATAGGCATAATCGCCCTTGACAAGAATGGTTGCGCTTTTTATTCCAGCTTCCTGTCCGGACTGAAGATCAATTTCATCATACGAAAATTCTTTTCTTTCAATCCACCTGAGATACATTCTAAGGAGCATCTGTGCCCAGTCCTGGCTCTCAGTACCGCCAGCGCCGGAATTTATTGACAGAAAAGCATTTTTGGGATCATCTTTGCCACCGAGCATTATACGGAATTCGAAATCGGCAATATCATTTTCGAGCGAATCCAGAGCGGATACGACCTCATCTACAGCTGATTCGTCCCGCTCTTCTTCTGCGAGTTCGTTAAGAATGCCGGTATCTTCAAGTTTGGAATCCAGTTCGCTCAGCGTTTTTAGCGGTTTTTCTATGGCTGGTATTTTATCGATTACA
>JABHYP010000779.1 GCA_018656855.1 Candidatus Latescibacterota bacterium
CATCAGCGGTTTGATCCCAAGATGGTCGCGCGCAAGTAAAAGTCTTTCACGTCCTCTCCCCCTTCTCTTATCATAGATTGCAAGGGCGAACATGCCGCGCATCCGAATTAAAAAATCATCACCGTACTCCTCGTACATTCGAAGTACAACCTCAGTATCCGAACCTGATACAAATGAATGTCCTTTCGAAAGTAACAGTTCGCGCTCTTCCTGAAAATTATACGTCTCCCCGTTGTAAACTATCCAGACCGAACCATCAGGATTACTCATGGGTTGATGGCCTTTCCGGGAAATATCGATAATAGCAAGGCGTGTCATCCCAAGAGAAATTTCACTATCTCTAAAAATACCTGAATCATCAGGGCCGCGATGGCTCATAGCTGAAACCATAGGCTCGATATTTGTTTGCGGTTTTCCAAATATACCGCATATACCGCACATAGTGACTCATCCTTTTTTAGTTTAACAGGGGTTTTCTTGCCCGGACTTCAACCCCGTTACCGGTATAGGCTGTTTCAATCTCGGTCATTCCACATTGCTGCAAATGATTATAAATATCTTCGGCACTGCGTAAATGCTTATAAACATCGGTAAGTGAATCGTGCGTGTCAAGAATCGCCCACTCATATAACAGTTGAGAACCAAGCTGTGGATATGCGTCCTGATAGTCAACAACCGGAGAAAGCTTAAGGAAAATACGCGATCTGACACTGCGAATAACAGGTATTTTTCTTATTTTCCAGAAAAGTTTATGAAAAGGCCATAAAGCGCCGGTAAGAAACCGGCAGAATCTCATTGAGAATATTTTTGACCTTTTAACTAGAAATGAACGTAAGAGACGGCGCGAGAGTGTAATTTCATGACCATATGAATAATGGTCAAATATCAACTTTCCCCCCGGCTTTACATGAGAACACAAAGCGGATATGGTCTCCTCCGGATCGGGTGTATGCTGTATAACCCCCACACATATAACAATATCAAACTTTTCAGGTAACACAGGCAGTTTAAGAATATCAGCCTGGCAGATAAAATAATTGCTATACTCTTTGCAGTTCGTATAATTTGCTTCAACAGCGTTTGATATATCGGCGGCAAAAACATGTGCCCCTGCCGAAAGTATAATTTCGGTAAAACGCCCCGCTCCACATCCCGCTTCCAATATATTTTTCCCCTTCATTATGTCTAATGAACCACCTGCCAACCGGGTCAACCTGTCTCTTGAAATCGAAAGACCGGTGAAAGAATCCAGCTGTGTCCGGCGAAAGCTATTCCACTGCAGACCGAAAGAAGACGCGTATTCATCAGAGGAAACGAAACGCGGAATACCTTTTGTAATCGGGAACGTACATCCTGAAGAGCAGTAATATATTTCTTCAGAAACTCTCGATTCAAGAGGCGAATGATGTATAGGGCAAAATAAATTCATCCTGATATTTTTTTATTAAAATTATTACACATTTTTACTATGAGATCGCTGTACTTTTCAGCAACAGTTTCAACTCGATATCTATTGTAGACATGTTCAGGAATATTAACAGTTAAAGTACCTTGTTCCTTCTTGTTCAATAATGTTACTATTTGATCTGCAATTTCTTGAACATCATAAAATTCAAGAGTTTTACATCCAATTTCCTCAGCAATCTCAGATGTAGGGCCACTCATTGGCGTAACCATAAAAATCGGGCATCGCGCTCCCAGGTATTCAATTATTTTTGAGGATAAAAAAAGATTTTCCTTCCCCGGAGCATCTATAACTAAAAGAACATCGGCAGACCTCATCAACGCAAGGCTTTTAACATGTCCCACCAATCCCTTGTTTTCGACAATATCCTCTACCCCATTTCGGATAATAAACGGACGCAATAAATTGGTATTGCTTACACCATAGAATTCGACTTTAAGTTTCTTGCCGAGATCGGGTATCTTTTCAGCAACCAGGCGTAAAGCCATACAAAATGTTTCCGGAGTCCTGCTGCCATAAAAATCGCCTAAATATCTTATGATCAGTTTTTTATTAGAGCCATGAGGCTCTGGATAAAGTTTCTCGTTAAAAGCATGGGGAATCACATAAGTTTTAGCGCGTAATTCCGTTGAGTAATTTCTCATTGTTTTATCACGTGTGAATTTGTTTACAAATATAACTGCATCAGCATTCACAAGAATTAATTTTTCAAGTCTTTTGTTTATTTTTCTTTCAATAATATTTAATTTCAAATAAGGATTTTCCAGATACGGATCGCTAAAAAAAGCTATCCATGGAATATTTTTTCTTTTCCTCTTTATGAGCAGACCGACAAGATGATCTGAAATTGGTGTACTGAATGTAAGAATAACATCAAAGTTTTGAAACTGTCTTCTGATTTTCCAATAGGCATTTAAAACCCAATATTGAGTATTATCGGGAATTCGAGGCAAAGCACTCAGGAATATTTTTAACATTTTGCAAAGAATATTTCTATTCTCTTTTATAGATATCGTCTTAATATTCGGTGAAGTTAAGTCCAATAATCCATGATCCAGCGGAACATTCAAATCCTTAACGTTTTTGTGTAATACTGTTATGTCAAAGTTCTGTGATGATAGATAGTTTAATATTCTCTGCAGCTGTGTCGAACGCGGCGCAAGCCATGGTGCAAAAGCGTACGATATTGCCAGTACTTTTATTTTTTCAGCCATTTTTTCATCCATAACTCTAAAATCAGCACAGACCACAGTCTGTGCCTGTCCATGATTTCAGCGCCATCAGCCACGCCCTTTTCAAGAACAGCATCCAGTTGTTTCTTCTCAAATAAGTCACCCACACAACTCTGCCTGTCCAGTGTATCTCTGGCAAATCCCTTTAATTCACTATTTAACCACTTATA
>JABHYP010000780.1 GCA_018656855.1 Candidatus Latescibacterota bacterium
CAGGATATCTTCCTCAGCGTTTACCGGTCTCTTGAAAAATTCCGCGGAGAGAGCAAAATCTCAACATGGATTTACCGGATTACCTCAAACGAATGTATCAGCCGTCTTCGGAAAAAACAGCTCGATGTAAAAAGCATTGACGAACCTTTAGATGATGACGGCTCAACTCTGGTGGAAATAATTCCGGATCATGGTCCGGATCCGGAAACGCTTCTGGAATCGGAACAGACAGCGGAAATGATCAGAGACCATGTTAATAAACTTCCCCCGGAATGGGCGATGGCTATCAGCATGTACCATTTTGACGACCTCAATTATGATGAGATTGCAGAAGCGATGGAGATTCCGAAGGCAACAGTCGCCACATATATTTTTCGCGGACGAAAACAGCTTGCACAGCAGTTAATAAAAATTTATTATTAAAAAAACAAAAAAAGATGAAATTATCATTAGCTTTACATCGTCTTATATATCAGGCTTATTGAATTATATATGAAGTGGAGTAATAAAATGGACTGCAAAAAATTTGAAAAACATTTATCCGCTTATATAGAAGGTATGCTTGAAGGTGAGTTTATCCGGGAAATGAATGAGCATCGCGCTGCCTGCCCTAAATGTGCGGAACAGCATGAACTGCAACTGATTGTCTTCGCTTCCCTGAGCAACACGAAACCTGTCAAAGCGCCCAAAGGACTTGCAGACCGCATTCTTGCTTCGGTGGAATCTGAAATCCCCGATAATGTAGTAGAGTTTACGCCATTATCAGTCAGTGCCTCCACTGTCAAAGAAGGCATTATCTCTATTGACTGCAGAATTTTTGAGGATAATGTCGCGGCATATGTTGAGGGTCTTTCTGAAGGCAATCTGCTCGATGGAATGCTAAAACACCGCGCATCCTGTACCTCCTGCGACCGCCTGGCACAAGTGCATACAATGATCCTTGCTTCGCTGAATGAAACTGAACCGGTTAGAGCGCCCGTGGGACTCGCAGACCGTATCCTTGCAGCAGTTGAGGTTGAACAGGCTGAGACTGAGAGGGCTCCCGGATTCAGGCGGTTCGGGATATTTTCCACAGCGCTTGCTACTGCCGGTTCTTTAGTGGCAGCGTCTATCGCCATAATTGGTTTAATAAATTTTCAAATTCTATCTATTAACCCTCAGTCGTCGAATTTCGATTTCTTCTGGATACTAGCCAGCAAAGGGAATTGGTTTACCGTTGCTGTTACCGCATGGGCACATCTTGCTTCCTTTGTACTGACAGCGAAGGAATATACTGCGGCTCTTATCCCGAATTTACTGCCTGAAAGCACAAGTATTTTCATCAATCCGGTTCAGATTCCCATGCTGTCAATGTCTTTTCCACCCTATTATTTTGCGGCGTTGATGCTCTTTGCATTGTATGCTTGGTCATACCTTAGAACCCCTGCTACCTCAGATGTCTCTATTTTTTCTTCCTAAGCACACAGTTTCATAAATACTGTAACGCAATTCCCTCATGTCAATGCGAGTGAACGGAGTGAGCGAAGCAATCTATATTGGGGATTGCTTCGTTTTTACCCCGCAATGACAGTGCCTGATTTAAGCTGAATATTTCACATTATTTGTTAAAAGAACCACTAAGTATCGACATCGTAACATCACACGATTGTTTTTTTAGTGAAGTTGAATTACACTTGTCTCTTGCCTTAATTCTTGTTTCCTTGCAAAATTTTCGGTAATACAATATATTTTCATTAAAGATTTATGATTAATTTAGCCATTTTTGGGAACTTAACTCCCTTCCCGGTGTTTATATAGTACAAAGGGAGGGGATGAAGAATGAAGACATTGCAGATTATGAAATTAAATAACGAGCCATTGTCCGACAAAGAACTTCTCTCAAATGTCATTAACGGTCAATTTGATTCTTTTGATGTTATTGTTAATAGATATAAAAACCGGCTTCTGAATTTTGTATTCCGTTTTGTGAAAGATTATGATGTTGCTGAAGATATAGTTCAGGAAACGTTTTTGAGGGTTTTCAGGAAACGGCGTGATTATAAAGCCATTGCAAATTTTTCGACATGGATTTTCACTATAGCCGGCAATCTAGCTAAAAGTGAACTCAGACGCAGAAAAAGATGGAAATTCCTGTCACTTGACGCGTATAGCGATAGCGAGAAAAACTTTGAACTTCCCGATTCCGGAATGAAACCGGACAGGGCTACGGCTGTCAGACTTCTCGACGAGCATGTGCAAAAGGCGATAGATTCGCTTCAGGTGAAATATAAAGAAGCTTTGATACTCCGCGATGTTGAGGGCTTGAGCTATCAGCAGATTTCGGAAATAATGAATATTCCAGTCGGGACAGTGAAATCCCGTGTCAACCGTGCGCGGCTCAAGCTTCGAAAGGTGTTGAAAGAACATTCGCCAAGCGATGAACTTTTTCATTGAGGTCCTGTTACTTTTATCAGGCCTATCATCACATTTTTATAAATCTTTAAAGATACTAATGTCTATAAGGGTATTACATTAAATTGGTATTTTACATGTTTTAAAGTAAAGGAGGTGTGCCTATCAAGTGAAAAGTGCTAATGAAGATTTTACATGCTCGATGTTCCGAGAAACCATAAATGATTTTATCGATGATTCTATGCCTGAAGGTGCCAGAACGGGATTTCTTGCCCATGCCATACATTGCATTTCATGCAACAAACAACTGCAGGAATCGCTTCGTCTTAAAAAGATTCTGGGCGGACTTGCCTCCATTGCTGTATCCCTTAATTTTGATACAAGATTGAAAGAGCGCATCCGCAAGGAAAGTATACTTCTTCAAAATCCTCTTTACCGTTTCAAACTTTTTACCCGGGATAACATAAAGACCATGATGGTCGTTCCTGCTGCTGCATTTGTAATTTTTGTGGCTGTTTTTTCGAATATTGAGATTCCATTTTATCGAAATAATCAGCCTGAAATCACTCAAAACATATCCTCAAACGTTATAAATGATGGTGTTTCAACATTTGAGGATGATGCTGTGGAAGTTGTGAATTACGTACTTGATTCAGTAAAACAAAGTGAAGCAGAGACAGGTATTTTCTTAAATGAGCAGAACACGACGCTTATAATGACTCCAAATGAACCTGATATCTTACTGATTAATTATTGAGAACCATGAAAAAAATAAGTTTATATTTTCTTTGTATCTGCATGTGGTTTTTCTTTGCAGAATCCTTGTCTGTTTCAGTGGCAGAGACCATCCCCGAAAAAGATGCTCAAGCCCTTGCGCGTATAATACATCAAAAATATAAGCACGGTATTTTCACGGTTAATGCTTACAAGAGGATCTATTCCGGAAATCCCTCCAGCAAAGATGAAACCTTAAAAAAAGGCAGTTGGCGACGTAATGTGGGCACCGCCATACCAATTGATGACCAGGGACATTTAATTACTATAAACAGTGTTGTTGAAGATGCCGAAAAAGTCAGACTCATCAGGTTTGCCGGTGATAAGATTGAAGCCCGTGTACTTGGCAGCGATTATACCGGCCGAATTGCAGTTCTTAAGATTGATGACCACCTTACATCAAAGCTTCCAAAAATCGTTTCACTGAACCATATACATCCCGGTCACGAGATATTTTTTCTTGGTGTTACTCCAGGCATGTCTGTTGATGCGGGTTTCGGATTGATTAAAACGATACAACCTTCTGACGGTACATTTTGTATAAAAACCACTGTCAATCCTGGAACTTCAGGAACGCCTGTTTTCGATAAAAATGAAAATCTACTTGGACTGCTTGCTTTCCAGATAGATACAAGCGGCGACTCCGCTTCTTCAGTGCCCGGAGAAAAAACTTACATTGTGTTATCACTGGAATATGCTTCTGCACTGGCTCACAGCGTAATCAACAATATTGAAGCCGAATGCGGCTGGCTTGGCCTGTGTATTGATCCCACTTCCAGTAAGAAAGACGGGGTTCTCATAAAAAGAGTGATAGAGGGGAGTCCTGCAGATAAATCGGGAATAATTCCTTATGATAAAATTGTTGAGTTTAACGGTGTTTCAATTTCAAGTCTTAACCAGCTCAGTGAAACATTTGCCACTACAAAAGCAGGTGATAAAGTAATAATTAAAATCCTGCGCAACAGTAAACTCCTCCCCCTTAACATTACTCTGGCTGAACACCCAAAAAAATATTAACGGTAAATAAAAACCATATTAAATTTCTGCACTTGCCAACTCTCTTATATCTTTTTATAATATGGTAATACTACTAATAATTTTCCCTTTATTTTTTATTAATCATAAAGGCTGATTTGTCAATGCCGGATATGAACTTCAATTACAGGGACATACTGAAAGCCCCCGGGCTCTCATGGTCTTTTCGAAAAATGTCTGTTTCTTTCCGTGTAATTTCGAAAAGACCAATAAATAAATCAGCTACAATAGTTGATTCTATGATTTTTATATTTTCCGGTAATTGGAAGTGGCTAC
>JABHYP010000781.1 GCA_018656855.1 Candidatus Latescibacterota bacterium
CGACTCATGTCAATCGTCGGGGAAGAATCTCTCACCGAAATGGACAGAAACTACCTTAAGTTTGCCGAGCGGTTTGAAAAGGAGTTGATAGGGCAGGGCACAAAACCACGGGATATCGAGGAAACTCTTAATCTCGGGTGGACACTCTTAAAGATATTCCCCAAAGAGGAACTTAGCCGGCTCAATAAGGACCTGATCAGCCGGTACTTCTCGGAAATCATGGAAGATGGTGTCAGAACACCGTTTTATTAAAACAAGACTCTTGCAGCGAATAGTGAATTTATTAAAGTGTTTTAAGCCATTTATATAAATCTTGATCTATATAATCAGCAATCAGTTATCATAACTGTGAATCTGGAACCTGATACTTCTTTTCGGTGTAATTTGTGACTTTATCTTATTGACTTATAAAAGCCTTTTTGATAAATTTGGCTTGCTCACTGGAAAAAAATGAGTCTGACTGGAGCTGTTACACAACGTTACAAAACAGATGTTGACACAATATCAGTAGATAAACAGGCAAGTTCATGGAAAAAACCAGTCCGACCAGAATGAACCTTCTTTCACGCAAGTCTCAGCTTGGACTTGCGCGCGAGGGCGCGGATCTTCTTAAACATAAGCGTGAGGTGTTGTTGATTCGGTTCATGGAACTTGTTAAACCGCTTTTGGAGAAACGCCGCCGACTTCACGATGAAATGATGCAGGCATTTCACTGCCTTAACAACGCAAGGGCAATTGACGGCCGGGGAGCCCTAAAGTCCGCCGCGCTGATCAGAGAGAAAATGCTAAGTGTGGATATCCATACTGAAACCACATGGGGAGTGGAGATTCCGAAGGTAGAAGCTGTTGATGGACTCGGAGCAAGTTTTCGCGAACCTCATTCTCACATGGTAAGCCTGCGGATTTTTGAAACAAAGGATCGTTTTGAGAAAGTTCTCAAACAGATTCTTGAACTTGCTCCTCTTGAGGCAAGTCTGAAACGTCTTGGCAGTGAAATTCGGAAAACAACAAGAAGGATTAATGCTCTGGAAGGAATGCTAATGCCCAGGTTGAAGGATGAAATACGATTTATACGGAGCACACTCGAAGAAAGAGAGCGTGAGGACAACTTCCGTCTCAGACGCATCAAGAGTAAAAAGGAGACGGGGAAAAGATGAAATTATCTGAGTTCCTGAATGAAAATGAGATAAAAATCGATCTTGAGGCAGAAGATAAAATGGAGGCTATCGAGGAACTCGTAGACTTTCTCATTTCCGACCATGAACTCTCTCTTCGAGACCGGAACGATATACTTGATGTGGTTTTTAAGAGGGAACGCTCAATTTCTACCGGCGTTGGCGAGGGTGTTGCAATTCCTCATGGCAGTATAGACTGTATAGATGAAATTGTGGGCGCCATCGGAATATCAAAAAAGGGGATAGACTTTGATTCATTTGATGGTGTTCCGGTTAATATCGTTCTTCTTCTTCTCATACCAAAAACAAAATTCGGCAAACACATTAAAACACTGGCTCAGATCGCACGCATACTGAGTCAGGCCGACATACGCAGCAGAATTTGTTCTGCAGAATCGTCCGAAAAGGTGTTCGGTATTCTGGAAGAGTCAGAGCGAGAGTAAGAGAAATTGGATGTTACACGTTTCCTATCAAAGATTTTCTCCTGATAATCCGCTGAGCATTGCATCACTTCTGACTAAAACCTCTTTAAAAAACTTAGTACACAGTTTCATAAATACTGTAATGTAATTACCATATGTCATTGCGAGTGAACGGAGTGAGCGAAGCAATATAAGAAAAAGGATTGCTTCGGCTATGCCTTGCAATGACTGTGCCTGATTTAAAGCTTAATATGTTACCTTATTTATGATAAGAACCACTTAGTGTCTTTTTAGTTGTTATTCGGGAATACCTGACCTAATTTAGTAATAGTGTATTTCTATGTCTTTAAAAAAAGCTTTTTATGAAGTTGTTTTATAAACAAACATCTATGAGTAGAAAAATATTTATCATAGGAGTGAAATATGCCGAAAGCGCTTATTACCGGTATAACCGGTCAGGATGGTTCGTATCTCGCTGAGTTCCTGCTGGACAAGGACTACGAAGTTTATGGCCTCATCAGACGCAGCAGTTCATTCAATACTGAACGTATCGATCATCTCTACAAAGATCCTCATGCTCCGGATGTGAAGCTGCATCTCATATACGGTGATCTTTCGGATGGCGGCAACCTTAGTACTATTCTCAACGATGTCAAGCCTGACGAGGTATATAATCTCGGTGCGCAGTCTCATGTCCGTGTTTCGTTTTATCAGCCTGTATATACAGTGAATGTGGATGCCCTCGGTACTCTCAGGATTCTTGAAGCGACCCGTATAGCCGGTAAAAAAATCAGGTTTTATCAGGCATCGTCAAGTGAAATGTTCGGCAAGGTAAGTGAGATACCGCAAAATGAGAACACGCCGTTTCATCCCCGCAGCCCTTACGGTTGCGCTAAGGTGTATGCTTTCTGGCAGACTGTGAACTATCGTGAAGCCTACGGCATGTTTGCTTGCAACGGTATTCTATTCAACCACGAGTCTCCGCGCCGGGGAGAGACATTTGTATCACGCAAGATAACTCGCGCTGCCACACGTATCAAATGCGGTCTCCAGGACATGATATATTTAGGAAATCTGGATGCGAAGCGCGACTGGGGTCATGCTCTTGATTATGTTGAAGCAATGTGGCTCATGCTCCAACAGGATAATCCTGACGATTTCGTTATTGCAACGGGCGAGACACATTCGGTGCGCGAATTCCTGGATGAAACGTTCGGATACCTTGACCTTGACTGGCACGACCATGTGGAAATCGACCCGCGCTATTACCGTCCCGCGGAAGTAGATATGCTTGTCGGTGATGCATCGAAAGCTAAAAGTGTTCTCGGTTGGGAACCAAAGGTAACGTTTAGGGAACTGGTCAGGATGATGGTTGATGCAGATATGCAGTTCGCCGAAAATGAACGGCTATTGTCCAATCAGGGAAAACACTGATAAAATGGCGGTAAATACTTACTTTCCATAAGACATTTCAGTAAAAGGGTAACATCATGTTTCACAGGCTGTTGGAATTACTGAAGCTGACACCCGCCTATAGTATTTATAGATTTCTCCAGCATAGAAAAACTTATAAAGAATGGGAAAGGGAAGGGATACCGATTCCTCCGCCTCCTGTTGTTAAGCAGCATGTCGTGTGTGCCTATGCCCGGAGATTTTCATGTGACACAATCGTGGAAACAGGGACATATTTAGGCGAGATGGTGTATTCGGTAAAGGATGTGTTTGACAGGTTATATTCTATAGAAATCGACAGAACGCTGGCACGAAAGGCGCAGAAACGATTTTCAAAATACGATCGTATTACGATACTCCAGGGAGACAGCGGAGAGGTTCTCCGGGAGATTCTCGCCGAAATCACGACGCCCTGCCTTTTCTGGCTTGACAGTCATTATTCCGGAGGGCTTACCTCAAAGGGAGAATTTGATACTCCGGTTATGCAGGAGTTGACTCATATTTTCAATCACGATGTCAGAGACTATGTTGTCCTTATCGATGATGCCCGCTGTTTTACCGGTGAAAACGATTATCCTGAACTGAATGATTTGCGGGAATTTGTACTGGCAAAGAAGCCAGGATGGTCTTTTGAGGTCGAATACGATATTATCAGGATTCATAAAAAATGATGCAAGTTTTGATAAAAACTTCAGATAAACAGATTTTGCATTTTGATTCATCGATTTGAAATAAATAATAGTGCTTTTCAGATGTGAAATGAGAGGTTTTATGAGAACGTTTTGTAAAGTAGTTGCGATGCTTCTCTGTGGAATATTAATATTTTTCGGCTGCGGGAGTAACCGTGATAAACAGGAAGAAGCCGGTGCCAATAAGAAACTGACAATTGCTGTCATACCCAAGGGCGCAACCCATGAACACTGGAAATCGGTTCATCTCGGTGCGCGGAAAGCTGCTGACGAGCTTGGCGTGGAAATTATCTGGAAAGGCCCCATAAAGGAGGACGACCGAGAGGAACAGCTCCAGGTATATGAAACATTTATCGCGAGGAAGGTGGACGCAATCTGCATCGCGCCTATCGATGACAGGGTATTTGTAAGGCCCGTAATGGATGCAAAAGCTCTGGGTATTCCAACAGTCGTATTTGACTCCGCTCTCCAGGACAGCGCCCATGTGTCGTTTGTTTCCACTGACAATTATAAAGGCGGTGTTCTTGGCGCCAGCCGGATCGGCAAATTGCTCGGCGGCACGGGGAAACTGATAATGATGCGGTATC
>JABHYP010000782.1 GCA_018656855.1 Candidatus Latescibacterota bacterium
ATTGATAATGGCGATGTCAGGATTCAACTCTGCCAGAGCGCGGTATACCTTTTCCATGTGCGCTTCCATGTGGGCGTTCGACCATTTACGGTATTTAAATGCGTTTGGGTCGGACTCTATTGTAGGTATTTCGCCGCCGATTTCCTTCGCATAAAGTTCACGGCAGTTTTTGCAGTAACAGTTCCACTGCAGGTACTGCTGCATAACGATATCGACAAAGAAGCCGTCAACATCGTACAATTCTATAATTTCTTTCATCTGGGGAATTGAGACCCGGTCGGTATAGGGCGAATTGTAACACATGATCGCCACGCCCTCGTCTTTTATAGTATCAGGGATCGCAAGTTTCGGGTCACCGTTTATTAACCAGTCGGCGTGTTCCTTCTGAAGTTTACGCTCGGTTGCCATCATGTAATAAATGATGCAGCGGATACCCCTTTTTTTCAACGCCGCGGTAAATTCCCCGGTGAAGTCCCTTTCGAGCGAGGGATGGTGTATACCGAACTTTGTCGGATAATAAGAATATCCTGCCCAGCATTTTGAAAAGTAACTGACCATCTGCACTTCAGCCCTGACAAACATGTCCGCGGCAGCTTCAGCATCAAAGTCGGCAAAAATATCTTTAAGCGCGCCGAAATGGGAATCGAGATGAAGCTGCCTGTAAGTGTCTTTACACCAGCTACCCACACGCTCTTTGCCTTCATCATTCGCTCCATAGACGGGACGCGCCCCCATGGCAAGCGCTGTTCCGATAGCGGTTGCGGAAGCGCCCTTCATAAAATCGCGTCTGTTCGGGGAATAACGGTTTTTCTCTGACATACCTGCCTCCGTTTAATAGTTTAATTGATTCAAAATTCAAAGTTTTTTTCTTTTGCCGCAAAAAGGCGCAAAAGATAATTGGTTACCGTGTAGGGGTAATCCTATGTGATTACCCCAAAAAAATTTTCAGAAATGCTGATTCTGTTACATATATTATCAAGCATAACATACTATATAATGAAAGAATGAAACTTTAAGAATAAAAAAATTTTTTAGTCTGATAAAGTTAAAAAAAATGTTATATTAAAAGTTCATTATTTACATATTAACTCAAAGAAAAAATTAAGGATTGAAATGACCAAACAAAAAATTACTCCGATTTTAATCATCGCTTTTATAACCGGCTGTGCCGGAGTTTTTGGCGTCGGCAGCCCGTACAGCAAAAAGGAACATGATCTCAGGGTAGGTAATATCCCGAGTTCTCTTCATCCCGAATGGAAAGAAGCTGACCGCTGTACAAAGTGTCATATGATATGGAGCTGGAAATACGGTTACTACCGCGGCTGGGATCGTCACGGTTTTATAAGCGATTACTCTGAATCGTCGCCCTTTGGATATAAAGACCCCTATGGGCTTGATGTTCCCGCCAACAAATTCATCGATTATTACTATACTGACTGGTGGGACGGTCCCTGGCTTGAGGCGCACAATAGCCCCGAACCGGCGATGCATTTTGGAGGTTACAGCAGAGTTAATGACGGTACGGCAAAAGCTGAAGATTTCGAAGAGCCTGTGATTGTTGTCGACCAGTCCGGCCAGGGCGATACCCGGACAATTCAGGAGGCGGTCGATAAAGCTCAGCCGGGAACAACGGTTTTTGTCAGAGCGGGGACATACAAGGAAAGTGTAATACTCAAAACGGGCATATGCCTCTGGGGCGAAAACGCGCACACCACCATTATAAATCCTGATTTCACGAACTCGGCAATTATTGCCGCAAATAACTGCGATATATCAGGTTTTACGCTGACCGGCACAGGCATGAATTACAAAGATTATACTTTTTCGTCGGGAGTACATGCGCTCGATTGTGATTCCACGCTCGTCATCAGGGGAAATATATTCGACAGCAATGCCGTATTCGGAGTGCTTGTGGAAAGCTCCCGCGCCGGCGGAACTCCTGCCAATCCGCAGGAACGATATATCAATTTCGATGATGCTTTAAAGAATATTGAGTACACAGGCTATCCAAATCCGAGAATTATAGGAAATACATTTTATGTAATCGGCGAACGAGCGGTTTTCAGCATCCATGCAGCGCCGGAAATTGCAAATAACGTATTCATCGGAAACGTGAAAACCCTTGGCATGACACAGCATTCACGGCCTTTTATCCATCACAACGTTTTTTACCGCAACAATGTAACGATTAACATGAACCGCTCTATGCCTGTCATATCACATAACATTATGCTGAATAATTACTGGGGACAGAGGATTGTCGAGGGCGCGCTTCCATTTGTTCACGATAACATTACCTGGGATTCGCCTTACTACAAGGAATTCACTGAGGACGGGAACTTTATACCGTATCATCCCCATCCCGGACAGGGAGAGCGGGAAGTGGATCCGAAATTCGTCGATCCGGATGCCGGTAATTTCAGTTTTGCAGGCAATTCACCGCTGGCTTCAGGCTCTTACGGGATCGTTAATTCTCCGGGAATCCAGCAGCCGCCGGTAGTTGTCTGTAAGCGTTCTTATGCCGAGGAATTTAACAACCGTAACAACAAGAGCGATACCATAGTCGCAGCAATAAAGAAGCAAAAGGAATTGATACGAAACCTGAAGGTTTCATATACCATTGACTATAAAAGTTTCATGGATGTCGAGTACGATAAACTCGGCGACCAGAAATCGGTAAATATCAGCAAAGAACCTGTGAGCGGCATGACCTATGTTGTTCCTCTTTTCATTATGAGTGAAGGAAAAAGACGCAAAACATATACAAGCGAGCTTTTCTCTTCCGCACGGTCATTGTCAGATTCAGGTACTGTTGTTTATGACGGGGAAAAACTTCAGGTTTTGAGCGGACGCTTTAAACAGTACTGCACATCGTTCGATGATCCATACAATACAGGCGAAAAAATATTCCGCGAAAACACCGGCGGGATTTACCTTGATTACGACCAGTATCTAAACGGTTCTATCGGGCCTATGGGAACATTCTTTTACGGATATTTAACTCTTTTCGGCGGGAAAGTATTTGAGAAGAGGGAAAACGTGGACGGGCACGAGTGTGTTGTCATAGTGTACCCGAATATCGGTTCCGATCAGGAATACAAATTCTATCTTGACCCCGAACTCGGGTTCTGCCCCCGAAGGCTTGAACACTATTTTGAACGTGAATTGTACCGTAAAATTGACGGATACAGTTACAAATCTTATAATGATATACATGTCCCGGTTTCAGCTACCATCACTGACTATGCGGTCAAGAAGCCTCATATCGGAAAAGTGGTCGGCTCCTGTTCTGTGAAGGTCAATTCAATCAGTGTGAATGGAGATTGATGATTTTTCGAGGTTGATGTATATATATACAGAATTCAGTAGTTAGGAGACAGAATAAAGGATATATTCAATAAGCGGAGAAGGCATAAGTGCGAAACTCAAAACTCACAAGTTTTTTTGTCTATTCAATTCTTATCGTAATTGTATCTGTCACCCTCATGCTTCTTCCCGGTTGTTCACGCGAACCAGCATTGAAGTCCGCTAACGATAGAGCCATCAGAGAGCACAATATAAAAGAACGTGTACGTGATGACATTCCTGAGACCGGTATTATATCAAACTTTAACACCGGTGTAATCACCAATATAAATGACATTCCCGAAACCGAAATAGCTCCCGGCGTTAAAGGCCGTACCTGCTGGGGAAAAGGCGCCCTCGTGAACCGGATGACTCTGGCTCCCGGGGCTGAAATCCCGAAGGAGACACTTTCATACGAACGTATCATGATGGTTATGAAAGGCTCCGTTGAACAGTTGATAAACGGCGCGTTCGTTACCATGAGCGCTCATGAGTACGAGGGGATGACCCCCATATCGGGCCGCCGTCCGAAAAAAGAGTTCGTATATCTTGAAAAGGGCGCCGAAAACGCGGTGAAGGCGGGAGATAATGGCGCTGAAATCCTCGAAGTTTATAGTCCCGTCCGCTTTGATTACATGAGAAAAGCAGGCGCGTCAAAAGCGCCGGTCTTTGTTCCTGAAGATGATTATTCTGTTATGCCATCTATTGAGCCGAACAGAGTGTGCAATTATTATGATGTTCAGTTTGCGGAACTTTTTCACGGCGCTCATTCACGGCTTATTTCAGGAAGAGGCTTCCAGTTAAGCTTTCTAAGGATGGATCCCGGCTCGGTTTTCACCCCGGGCAATCATCCGGAAGAGCAGATGAGGATTGTACTCCGCGGCCAGGTTGATATGGCTATTATTGACGATACACACCGGATGCAAACAGACGATATTCTACTGCTGCCGTCAGGTATGGTACATAGCAGTATCAATGGTCCGCTCGGATGTGATGTGCTCGATGTATTCTGGCCTGTTCGTCCCGATTTCACAGACCGGATGAACGAGAGACTCATGGAATACCACGATGTCATACCTGAAGATGCCGTTATCGAACTTGTTGCCGACGGCGCCGTGGAAGGCCCGGGATTGTGTTACTCAGAAGGCCCGTCGTGGGTGAACGGCAAGCTATATTTCTCGAGCATGAATTACGACGCCCGCTGGAACGGCGACCCCGGGAAGAGCGCCTTTGTCGAAATGGACCCCGACGGCGCTTATCGGTATAAATCGTTCGGCGATATGGAAACAAACGGAACATTTCCCCTCGGCAATGGCAATCTCGCTGTGTGTGATATGTATGGCCATCGTGTAGTCGAGATGACCACTGGCGGCAGAGTTGTACGGACACTTGCGGACGAGTATAACGGCGTACGGCTTGATGGCCCCAACGACCTTGCTGTCGATGATAAGGGCGGTATCTATTTTACCGATCCTCAGATAGTGCCTCAGCCCCACATGCAGCCCGGCAGGAGTGTTTTCTATATTACACCCGGCGGAAAGGTTATCAGGGTCATAGAACCGGATGCGCTAAACAAAGCAAACGGGCTTATCCTGAGTCCCGACTGCAGGACACTGTATGTGAACAGCACACCGGACAATTTCATCATGGCTTATGATGTCGACGAGGACGGTGCCCTTTCAAATGCAAGGAAGTTCTGCGATCTTTTTGTGACGCCTGAAATTATTGACCGACAGTCGGTAAATCCTCAGGTGGACGGCATGACTGTTGATGAGCGCGGAAATATTTACATAACATCCATTATCGGCCTCCAGATATTCAATCCGGAAGGCAACTTCATCGGTATCATCCACTTCCCACTGATGCCGGTTAACTGCTGTTTCGGAGACGAGGATGCAAAAACCCTATATGTTACATGCAATGATAAAATATACAGGATACGAACGAAGGTTAAGGGCGCCGCGTATACGCTTAAGAAGTAATATTCAGTGATGATTCAGGTGTATAGAGGCAGAATACAGAAGTGAAAAAATTATAAATACATAATTCTCAATTCTTTAATATGACTACGGACAACTGACAACGTACTAATCCAAAATCTGGAATCTGGAATTTGGAATTTGGAATTTATTTATGGTTTTCATGTGAAAATAGCTCATAATCCGGATTCATTCCATAGAACTGTTGATGTTTCCAGCAGCTCGAATAAATCGTATAAAGAGTGGAAAGCCCTGCTGACCGGCCGGGGGATCAAGCGCCATGGAAAGGGTCTTGTTTCAGGAGCCAAGGTGGTGTCCGAACTGATCAATCTGTACCCGGAAAGAATTAAGGGATGGATTACAGCCCCTGACGGATCGCCTCCGCCAACAGAAATGAATTGGAATATCCCGTGGTACAGGTTAAACAAAAACCTGTTTCGCGAACTTGATATTTACGGGACCGGACATTCTCTTCTTGTTGTAAAAATACCCGAACCTGTTCCTTTTCGGGAAGAGGATACAGCGGAAAAAATAATTCTATTAATCCCTTTCCAGGACCCTTCTAATATCGGAGCTGTGATACGTTCTGCAGCGGCTTTCGGAGTAACTACAGTTGTACTGCTTGAGGAAGCTGCACATCCTTTTCACCCGAAAAGCATTCGCGCCGCCGGGACACCTTTATTCACTGTAAAATGTATAAAAGGGCCGTCTATCAACAAAATTGATAAAATAGGCCGCCCTGTTATAGCTCTCTCTCGGGATGGCTGCGATGTCAGCACCTTTAGGTTTCCTGAACGTTTCGCAATCCTTCCGGGACTGGAGGGACCCGGTCTGCCGGAAGGATTGAATGCGGATTATACTGTTTCAATTCCGATAGAACCGTCTGTTGAAAGCCTCAACGCTGCGGTGGCGACTTCAATAGTACTCTATGAACTGGGAAAGAAGAGGCGTTAAGGCGCTTGAGGATACTTTCATCAAAACAGACTGAAAAAGAACACTCTTGAATATTTTGTTTTTCAAAAATATATTTCATTAACTTGTATTAATTTGTATTATATTATATATTCAGTTGAGTTTGTTTTTTATATTTGAACTTTAAAGGATAATTAATATTTGCCATAAGGTAAATCTATGCTCAATAATACTGAGAAAATAGTTGTGTATCTGGATCCGGGCACACTTGAATACATGTTTCTCAACTATACGGATAAGCGTAATTACCCGGTTATGAACAAGCTTTTTTCAGTTTTGCGTAAAGAGTTTGTAAATGACATTGTAGTAACCCCGCTTCCAATGGATCATATTTATCCTTATATAGAAGAAAATAAAATTGACCCAAATTTTCTCAGCATGATGGGTGAAATCGGGCAGGTACAGTTCCATCAGCGTTTCACTGTAAGGATGCTACAACTTATAAGGGTACTTAAATTCTTTTTTAAACAGAATTACAAGAAAGAACTTTGGAGAGATGCTTTTTCATCTGACCCAGATAAAAAATATTCCCAGGGATTTAACAAATACCGGTCTTTCACTGCGCAGGATGTAAAAAAGGCGCTCGAACGGGAAAGGAAATACTCCCAGATATCTGATTTTATCGAAGGATATGTTAAAGGAAATAAAGCGGAAAACCTTGCCGCAGAACATTTCAGATTCCTGTGGGAAGATTTTCCGGATTTAATTAAACCGCATCTGCCAGCGGAAGGAAATCCCGAAGCACATATTGAAAACTTCTTAAAAATTGAGGAAATCAAGGATATTCCGGAATTTCATATTTTATCAAATATTTTATTTCCTCTTTTTGATGCTTACGGTATAGAAGATATTGAAAATGGTAATAAGGACGACATCCTTATGGCTGCAACGTCAATGTCTTCATATTTACCGTATTGCCATTTTTACGCTACTTCAAGTGATATTGCCGAGCTTATTATTATGAGCGGGATTAATGATGTATATAATGTTAAATTGTATGATAACAATGAAAGCTCACTGTATAAACTTATTGATGATCTTTCTGAAGCTATAATTATAAAACAATCCGTCGTAGAAAAATCAAAAAGTAAAAGCATATACCGAAAGACCGGACCGCAGAAATTTTAATAATCTGCGGATGAAAAGTTTAATTTCTTCTTGAATGAAACATATTCGATTATTTTTCGCTAGTCTTTAAAGGCACTGTTAATCCCCAAAAAATTGCATACCATGCAGCAAACCCTTCTCGAATATTTTATCAAACATCCATCTCTCGGGCTAATTGAGAAAGCTCTGGAAAAGAAAAAGCAGGTCTCTGTTCATGGACTGGGCGGTTCTTCGGCAGCATTCATTATTTCTTCTTTATTGAAAGGTGAAACCGGGTCTCATGAACGTTCTGTATTGGCGATATGTCCGGAGAAAGAAGAAGCTGAAATATTGCGCGATGATGTGGAGGCTGTTCTCGGAACTGAAAATGTCAGATTTTTCCCCGAGCGTGATATAAATCCGTATGAGCATACTGACAGTCATTTCGAGGTGCGAAGCCAGCGGATTGAAACGCTGGATTTACTTGAACGCGGCTGGAGGGGTGTTGTGGTCGCTTCTGCAGGAGCAGTGCATGATCCCACTGCTCCCCCGGGGCTTTTTGAATTGATATGTGTAGAAGCGAAAAAAGGAAGCACCATTGATTTTGATAAATTTGTAAAGTCCCTCATAGAAAAGGGATTTAAACGCCGCAACATCGTAAGTTCTGCCGGACAGATAGCTGTTCGCGGTGGTATAATCGATATTTTTCCATTCGGAGGTGATTTCCCTTACCGTATCGAATTCTGGGGCGACGAGATTGAATCAATACGTATCTTTTCAACATCCAGCCAGCGGTCGCTTGAAGAAGTTGACCACTTCAGGATTATTCCGCCGAATGAATTCATAGCTGAAGCAGGAATTACCTCCACGGATGAACAACGTCTTAAGATGATAGAACAAAAAGCAGGAATAGATCTCAACTGGCTTAGAAACGCTTTTGATAAAAATGAAAAACAGGATGGAATAGAACAGTATCTCAATACTGTTTACGGGCCAGACTCCTCACTGCCGGCTCATTTTTCAGAACAGGATGTGGCGTTTATATTTGATCCCGGGCGGTGTATCCATGTAATGGAAAAAAAGCTCAGCGGCGCCCAAGCTGACTGGGAACGTCAGAGTGATGAATATCCTGATATCCCGCCTCCGGAATTTATATTCCAGTCTCCGAACGATGTA
>JABHYP010000783.1 GCA_018656855.1 Candidatus Latescibacterota bacterium
CTACTCCTTGAGCAGTATCCTTGTTGTACGGTGTCCTGCGCAGGATTGCAGGCAGTTTCTCCGGGACAATTTCTCCGTTCCGGGTTGGCAGGTAGATGTTTGTCGATAGTTTGACTCCATCACGCATCGACACCATCACGTCGTGTATGACAGCAACGCCGTATTCAGCCTCGCTTGCATGACAGGTTGATAGCGTCACGGCGATTTGGAGCAAGCAGGATGCAATTATAGTAGAAACGAAAATGAAACATTTGCTTTTAAAGCTAAAAATTTTCATCTCTGAATCCTCCTGAAACGAATTTACCCTTTACGCTTCAATATTTAATAATCATTGTACTGACAAGAGTTGGTATGTTAATAAACAGAAATGAGCGCGGCTTTCTTGTGGTTTTATCCATATTACAAAATAAATCGTGCTCACCTACCTGTGTATTTTTTTGTTTCATTTCCATAATTAAGTTGCTATTATTTATCTGGTAATAATAAATATCAGGAGTTTCAATGTAATTCAGAAAACTTGAGTTTTCAAGAAATATTTTGCTTATTAAAACAGAGGATATCATGGAAATACACACTCCGACTCATGAGGAAGCACTTACCCTTTTGAAAAAATATAACCACACGGATGCGCTTATAAATCACGCAAAAGCTGTCGAGGGTGTTATGAAGTATATGGCGCGCAAGCACGGCGAAGATGAAGAAAAATGGGGTATTATCGGACTCGCACATGATCTCGACTATGAGATGTTTCCTGAAGAGCATTGTGTAAAAGTCAGAGAAATTCTCGAGGAAAATGGATGGCCGGAGGAATATATAAGGGCGGTTGTTTCTCATGGATGGGGAATATGTTCCGATGTGAAACCTGAAAGCCTGCTTGAGAAGACGCTGTATGCTGTGGACGAGCTTACGGGATTGGTGACAGCCTGTGCTCTGGTGAGGCCTTCCGGAAGTGTCCGGGATATGAAAGTGAAATCGGTAAAGAAAAAATGGAAACAGCCGAGTTTTGCTGCCGGAGTGAACAGGGAAGTAATTGCAAATGGCGCTGAGATGCTCGGAATGGAGCTGGATGAGCTTTTCGCCGATGTTATCATGGGTATGCGCGATGTGGCTGATGAAATAGGATTGTAGATCTATTTTCGCAGAATGAGTATAAGATTAATTCCGCCAGCAAATATCGGCGCAGCGGATATGATATACTTGACTTTTAACAATTGTACGATAATATTGATTTTGAAACTTGGATAATACACATCGGTGAAAGTTATTAAAGAGTGAGTAAAAAAACAATACCAGAGACCAGCCTGAAAAATCCTCATGTGATAGTTTTTCCTCGAATTTACTCTTTGCTATTGATCGGTGTTCTCGGATTAATCATTTACTCCAATACTTTCAACAGTTCATTTCATTTTGACGATCTCAGCAGTATTACCGAGAACATCGACATTCGCGACGTGCATGATGTAAAGACGATCTGGAACTATATGGACAGGCGTTTTGTGGCGTATTATTCATTTGCCATCAACTATCATTTTAACCGGCTCGATGTCTTCGGGTATCATATTGTCAATGTAACGATACATTTACTTGCGTCTTTCATGGTGTGGTGGCTCACCCTGCTTACCCTGTCGACTCCTGTAATGCGCCGTGAGAGCATCAGCAGTTATAAAAACCTGATAGCTCTGGGATGTGGTCTCGTATTTGTGTCACATCCCCTGCAGACACAGGCGGTTACATACATCGTGCAGAGACTCGCTTCTCTGGCGACATTGTTTTATCTGGCTTCCCTCTGCTTATATCTCAGCGCAAGGATGACAAAACAAAGGCGTGTTGCGCCGCTTTTTTTTGCAGGCTCGGTGGCAGCCGCACTTCTGGGGATATTTACAAAAGAAATTGTATTTACCCTTCCCTTTTCCATCCTTTTGTATGAGATTTATTTTTTCAGAACCGGCGAGCAAAGAATCCTGGCGGTTTTTAAGAATAAAAAATTCTGGCTCTATTCGATTCCTTTTTTCATGTTTCTTCTTATCCTTCCCGCTCTTTTATCCTTTGATCCGTCCAGCGTGCTGGTTAGTGTTACTTCTCAAAGGCATCTTGACCCGCCCCTGACAAATGCAATTTATACAATGACCCAGTTCAGGGTTTTTGTGACATATATCAGGCTTCTATTTTTGCCGATATACCAGAACATAGATTATGATTTTCCCGCTTCTCTCAGTTTTTTTGAAGTATCCACCCTGGCGGGTTTTCTATTTCTTATAACACTTCTCATCATAGCTGTCAGATTGTTCTCGAATTACAGACTGGTTTCTTTTGGAATCGTGTGGTTTTTTCTCACTTCCTCCGTCGAAGCGTTTAAACCCCTCGGGAATGTCATATTCGAACACAGGCTCTATTTGCCGATGTTTGGCTTCAGTGTGGTGCTTACCGGCGCACTGTATTATATTCTGTGGAAAAAAAATGTACGGATTGTCGCTGCAATATTGCTGGCATTAGTCCTCTGTAATTCAATCCTGACTTACCGGAGAAATAAAGTCTGGAAGGATGATTTTACACTCTGGAGTGACACGAGCAAGAAATCGCCGGAAAAAGCGAGACCATATTCTTCGCTGGGATTTGCATACGACCGGGCCGGGAAATATAACGAAGCGATACAGAGCTATCGTAAAGCCCTGAGCATCAATCCAGATTATTCCCGGGCATATTATAATCTCGGAAATACGCTGAGCAGACTTGGAAGGGTAGAGGAGGCGATTGCAAGTTACCGTGAAGCTATCCGGGCAAAACCAAATTATCCTGAAGCATACTGTAATCTGGGGAATACACAAAGCAGTCTGGGCAGATTTGATGAAGCTATCGTACAGTTTCAGAAGGCTCTTGAAATTGATCCCAGGCATACGAAAGCGTATTATAACCTTGGGAATGTGCTAAGCCGCATGGGCAGACCGGAAGAGGCAGTCAATGAATATCGCAATGCCCTGCGGATAAATCCCAATTATGCCGATGCTTACTACAACATGGGGAACACTTATTATCGTATGAATAAGGTTGATGATGCAATTTCTGCTTACCGCAGCGCCCTGCAGGTAAATCCCAATTACTCCATCGTATACAATAACCTTGGGAATGCTCTCTTCTATCAGGGAAAGGTTGAAGAGGCTGTAAAGGAGTATCAAAAACTCCTGAGATTTAATCCGAATGATATCGAGGTTTATAATAATCTCGGTCTTGCTTTCAGCCAGCTTGAGAGTTACGACAGAGCGGAAGAATATCTCAAGAAAGCCATTAAAATTAAACCTTCCATCAGAACTCATCACATACTGGGAATTGTTTTCAAGGAACAGGATAAGTTTGAAGAAGCTGTCGAACAGTTCTTGGAAGTAATACGCATCGATCCTGACCACGCTGATGGGCATCAAAAACTTTCTGCATGTTATGATGCACAGGGAAAAATTGAAGAAGCGAAAAAACATCTGGATAAAGCTATCAGGCTTAAACTGAAGACGTTACAGAAAAAAGACGGGCAATAGTAATAGTATCATATGGCCATGAGAACTTTATCCGAATTGATATTATTTACTAGTTATAAGAGCAACAAAGTCAAATGACATATTTGGTAGGTCAAACATTCCTGCCTGCCTGTCATAAAAGGTAAGAATGTCTGTTCTACCATTTGTAATCTATAATTTGTTATGGTTTTTTTATATCAAATAAATCCAATGTGACTCTATGCTTTTGTGAAGCATACTGTTGTAACTTTTATAACACCTCGTATAAATGATATTAAGCGTGAAAAAAATATCGTCCACAAAAGGTTTTAACAAATCTCTGCTGAGCGCAGTGTTACGAATATATCCGCTGCTTTTAATTGGAATTCTCGGCTTAATAATATACTCCAATACTTTTAACAGTTCATTTCATCTGGATGATTTCCGTAATATTACCGAGAACAGGGCTATTCGTGACATACACGATGTCAGGGAGATATGGGATTTTCTTAACAGACGTTTTATCGGCTATTACACGTTCGCAATGAATTATCATTTTCACCGGCTCGATGTTCACGGATACCACGCGGTTAACCTCCTAATACACATCGGCGCATCCATGTTTGCCTTCTGGCTTGCACTCCTGATACTATCCACGCCTGCTATGCAAAAGGAAGAAATCAGCACTCACAAAAGACTCGTGGCACTGGGCTGCGGGCTGATATTTGTTTCTCATCCCGTGCAGACACAGGCGGTAACCTACATTGTTCAAAGATTTGCCTCGCTGGCGGCATTATTCTATCTGGCTTCACTCTGTTTTTACCTGAAAGCCAGGCTGACAGAAGGCAGTTATGTTCGGACGTTCTCTTTCGCGACTTCCGGACTTATGGCTCTTCTCGGGATATTCACCAAGGAAATTGTATTTACTCTGCCGTTAATCGTGCTTCTATGCGAGATTTTTTTTCTTGATACAGAAGAAAGCGGTGTAATAGCGCTGTTTAAAAGTAAAAAATTCTGGCTCTCTGCACTGCCGTTTTTACTGTTTCTTCTCATCCTTCCAGCTCTTCTGTCGTTCAAAGTATCACATGTTCTGGGAACGGTGCAATCTCAAAGGCATCTTGATCCGCTCCTGACACCCACAATTTATATTATGACTCAGTTCAGGGTTCTGGTTGTCTATATACGTCTTTTGTTCCTGCCGGTACATCAGAATCTGGAATATGATTTCCCCGCATCACAAAGTTTTTTTGAACTCCCGACACTTCTTGGATTTATTTTTCTTGCCGCTGTTTTTTTTAGCGCTATCCGAATGTTTTCACGCCACAGGTTTGTTTCATTTGGGATATTGTGGTTTTTTATAACTCTTTCCGTTGAATCGATCAAGCCGCTCGGAAACGTGATTTTCGAACACAGGCTTTATGTGCCGATGTTCGGTTTCAGCCTTGTCTTTGCCGGCGCTCTTTATCGCATATTCCGGAGAAAACATGCCGGGGCGGTTCTTCTCTGTTTTCTTGCGGTTATAATTTGCTATTCTTTCATGACCTATAAAAGAAATAAGGCTTGGAAGGATGAAATTACCCTGTGGACCGATGTTATTAGGAAATCGCCGGGCAAAACGAGACCTTATCTCAGCCTGGGGCAGGCTCTTTATTACAAGGGAAAGCTTGACGGAGCAAAAAGACTTTTTCTCAGGGCGCTTGAAATCAATCCGGAGAACAGCGAGGCCTACAACAATCTCGGTCTCGTTTATCATCGGGATGGAAACCTTGAAGAAGCGATAGCACATTATAGAAAAGCGCTAAAGTTCAATCCTTATAATGTTGAGATGTACAATAACCTGGGGAACGTTCTTCGCAGCAGGGGAGAAATTGAGGAGGCTGTTAAAGCGTTCACAAGAGCGCTTGAAATTAATCCCAACAGCGCCGAAACATATAATAATCTGGGATTTACTCTTTACAGCGAGGGAAAGGTTGAAGAGGCTGTCGCTGAATACCAGAGGGCGCTTAAGATTGATCCGGGCATCGCGCTGATATACAATAACCTGGGAACAGCCTTAGGCCGCCTTGGGAAGACGGAAGAATCAAAAAAACAGTATTACAATGCCTTACGCATTGATCCCGGCAATGCCGAGGCACACTATAATCTGGGAAACGTATATTACAGTGAGAAAAATGCAGAGGAAGCGGTAAAACATTTTCGAAAGTCACTTGCGTTTAATCCTTTTCTTACAGGATCATACCTTAATCTGGGGAATATTTTTCTTATTCAGGGAAAGGCTCAAGAGGCGGTTCAAGAGTATTACAGGGCGCTCGATATCGACTCCGATAATGCCGATGTGCATAAAAACCTGGGATTAGCTCTCGACGAAATGGGATCGTACGATAAGGCAATCGAGCATCTGAAAAAAGCGCTCGAAATCGATGAAACGTTTGAAACACATTACTTGCTGGGAACAGTTTTAAAAAAACAAGGGAAAGTCGGCGAGGCACAGGTTCATTTTGATAAGGCCAAAAAGCTCAGGGAAAAGTCCTCGCCTTGAACAAGCAGCAGTTTTCATTTTTGGGTCAATTTAATATAACAATATTTATGAAATAAGGTTTACAATGAAATCTCTGGTCTTAAAAGAGTATAATAATCTGGTATATGAGGAAGTGCCTGAACCTCGTATCAGTCCGGATGAGGTTCTCATCGGGGTAAAAGCATGCGGTATCTGCGGCAGTGACGTTCATGGCATGGACGGCAGTACCGGGCGCCGTATCCCCCCATTGATCATGGGACATGAAGCTTCGGGCGTTATAGTGGAAACAGGCGCAAATGTAAAGGATTATTCGAAAGGTGACCGTGTGACATTCGATTCAACCATATATTGCGGTGCCTGTCATTTCTGCCAACTGGGGTTGATTAATCTGTGCGACAATCGCAGGGTGCTCGGAGTATCATGCGAAGATTACAGGCAGAATGGCGCTTTTGCCGAATATGTGGCTGTTCCCCGACACATTCTTTATCGCCTTCCCGAAAATCTTACGTTTGAGCGGGCGGCTTTGGTGGAGTCGCTTTCGATAGCTCTTCACGCTGTCGGGCGAGCGCCGCTTTCACCGGATGACACCGTCGTGGTTGTTGGAGCGGGTATGATCGGGCTTCTGATTATTCAGGCTCTGAGAGCGGCTGGATGCGGGAATATTGCAGCAGTCGATATTGACCGGAACCGTCTTGACCTTGCCAGCGAACTCGGCGCCGATACGGTGTTAAAGTCCGATAAGTGTGACGTTGCCCGTGAAGTACTGAAAATAACGGGGGGTCGTGGAGCAGACCTTGCATTCGAGGTTGTTGGAATTGCTCCCACAGTAAAAACAGCCATGTCTACGCTGAGAAAGGGAGGATCGCTTGTGCTGGTAGGCAATCTGTCGCCGTTGGTGGAGCTTCCGCTTCAGACGGTTGTTACAAGGGAGATTACGCTTTACGGTTCATGCGCCTCATGCGGAGAATACCCGGAATGTTTGGATATGATCGCACGCGGCGCTGTTAATGTCGATGCGCTTATCAGCGCCGTTGCCCCGCTGGTAGATGGTTCTTCGTGGTTCAAGAGGTTGTACGACCGCGAGCAGGGTCTTATGAAAGTAATTCTTGTTCCCTGATACAACCAAGAAAAATTGATACTCCCCACGCTGCTTTTTAAGCTTCATCACAAAAGATAATAAATGTAGGTGAGGGGCCAAGGGCAAAGACACGAGGGTAAGGAGAGCTGTATTTAATACAAATTATTGTTTGGCGGCTGTCTTTTTTGTGTAACTTGCGCATTTTATTAAGATAGTAATCTTTATCCATACAAAAGTACATTTTAAACAATACTATTTATCTACCTTGTCTTCTTCACGGGAGGTTTTTTTTATGTCTTTATAATGACCTTTATAAAACGCAATTAATTTTGGAGTCAGTAGCCAGCACCTATGATACCGTCCCGGTTTTAATTCTCCCAGCTGTTTTGCGAGGGTTGCCGCTTTGAGCGATCCTTCCAGGTACTTACACTTTGTCACGGCGTTTTTACAGACAAAAAGCGTAGGGCTCATGAATCCGTCGAGTGGGTAAGGAACAGCGGAATCATTGTATATACACTGCGTCTTAAGAAAATCAAGCTCCTTATAAAAATCAAAGATATCATTAAGATTTAAGCCTAAAGTCAGCGCCTGTACTGCTAACTTATTGTATTTATTGTTCGTCACGTCAATATTTAACTGGTCCACCACATCCCTTGGTTCCCGCGGCGCTGCGAAAAGGCCGCTCTCAATCCGCAAGAATGACTCAGTAACTAAAACAATATTAGGCATCATTGAATTTATGTCGTCTTGAGTGATAAATTCTCTACGACCCATGAAATAATCACAGAGAATACGAATCGAATCCAATATCTCGTAATCAAGCTGTATCTTGCTCAGCAGGGAATAACCGTTACGGTTGTCTTCCTGGTACATCTCAAGCCGTTTTTCCTCTTCGGCTTTCAGAATATTATCAATATTGTTTATTGCACCATAGGAGTGAAATATTCCGACCTTGCAAAGGGTGATGAGTTTTTCACGGCTACCCTCTATTATTTCATCATATTGCTTGGAAAGTCCAAATGCAACTGCGAATAATGCAACACTAAGAGAATGAATATAAAATAGCATCGACCTTTTAATTTTTGAACACTCGCACAAAAATTTCATCGTGTAAACTGACAGAGTAATTTCATCATCGGCAAGAAACTCCTCGATTATTCTTTCAAGGTCATCTTTGATATCAAAGAACAAATCCCGATAGACCTTATTTTTCATCCGCATGCGTACAATATTTTCGAAGTCTTTCTGAATCTCTTTCCGGAATTTGTTGATGAGCGAGGCATTTTTTTTGATTTTAAAAGTAAGGTTTATTGTTGGTTGTGACACCTGAAACTCTATGAGACGCGCCACATGTTTCGGGGTAATCACTGTATCTTTAGTATAGAGGGTAATACCGGATTTTGTCTGCAGGTCTTCCGTAAGTTCCAGGCCTTCTACAAATTGCTGATCGTGTGACCGGTAGCGGGTAAAATCTACCAGCGCTTCGATATTATCAAAATCAATAGTATCTTTTTGTATTGTTATGGAATCATTCTGGCTCATCAGGTGAATTTCCTTGAATTTAAAAACATAAAATATCCGGACAACAGGTATAATTTTATATCCATTATGTTGCAATCAACAAAAGCTGATAAAACATGTTATTTATCAGAATGTCAGTGAAGTACAATTGGATTTGAGCATATGTAATGGGTTTGCACATGTATTTAAACATCTATTACGCTTAAATCGATATTAGCATTTCCCGGTATAAAAAAGATAACCCTTATTCATAGAAAATCTTACTTGCTATAAAAATCAAATCACCGAGAAAAGCCCTGCTTAAGTATATCGGCGAAACCAACATTTGTCAAGCTTCAAAAAATGTGTTCTATCGGTGGATTTATCATTAGTGCGCTTTTTTGAAATATCCAATTTGTTAATTCATAGTTTCATAAATATTGTAATGTAATTACTACATGTCATTGCGAGTGAACGGAGTGAGCGAAGCAATCTGAGAGATGAGATTGCTTCAGCTCTGCCCCGCAATGACTGTACCTGATTTAAGCTGAATATGTACATTATTTATGAAAAGAACAATTTAGCTTACCCGAACTATTTTTTCTGAAATCATTAAACTCTTCTTTATCAAAAAATTTTCATCTGAAAATTTTCAGGTGAAATCACGGGGGATGACTTATAATTTGTTTTACGTATCTTATAGCCGAGGATAAAAAGTAATAGATATAAAAAATGCGAAGTTACAGTGAACAATTTTTAGGAGGTGGTTATCATGATAAGGATTTCAAGATTTCTGATGCCGGCGACTTTTCTTGCACTAACTGTTTTTATAACGGGCTGTTATACTGTAATAAGCAAATCATCCTATAGTGAGCGGTATTACCCGGCTCGTATTGAGCAACAGGAGGAAGACAGAGAGGATTGGGTGGAAGACGGGGCAGAGTTTGAAGATGAGGAAGACGCTGAGGAGTATGTGGAGGAAGAATATTATGAAGACGACGAGAGCGATTTAAGTGATGATTACGTGTATGAACATACTGAGCCTGGACGGGTCATAAACAATTATTACTATGATGACTATTACCCTAATGATATTTACCCCCGCTGGACATATCGGACCTGGTATTCTCCCTTTTCATCTTACTACTACGACCCTTTCTGGGATTTCAGTTTAACACCGTCCTGGTATTACTACCCCCGTGTTCATTTAAGTATGGGATATAATAACTACTGGGATCCATGGTATTATAACGACCCCTGGTACCGATATAATTATCATTCCGGCTGGGGTTCATATAATTATAATGGCGGTTACTATCGTGATCACTATTATTATGGCCATGGCGGCGGTACTGATGATTACATCGCACATAGACCGAGAAGCCGTAGATCTGACAGATTAAGTGGATTCGAAACCGGAGTTAATCGGGCAACCAGAGCGTCAAACGCTGATATAAATACAACCGGAAAAACCGCATCCGGTGAAACAACGAGGGCAAAACGTAGAACCACATCTATAGAAAGCGGCAGCACTAAAAGAGCCGCCGGCTCATCAACAGAGACTGTTAAAAGAAAGTCTCGAAAGATTTCGACTACCCGGGAAACACCGAAGAGAAGTACGAGAAAAACTGTAACAAGAAAAACGCGTAGTACAAGAGGGACTGTTACGAATAGGAAAACCAGGAGTACTCCAAAAACAACGTCAACAGTAAAACGCTCATCTTCCCCTTCCAGTTCGCGGACGAGAATCATAAGAAGAAGCCCGAACAGCTCTTCGACGCGCAGTACTTCGAGAACTTCGGTGAGACGGAGCACACCATCACGCACCAGTTCATATTCGGCGCGAAGGAGCACTCCAAGTACCTCATCAAGATCATCGGGCAGTTCGGCCTCCAGAAGGCCGAGCACATCATCAAGCAGATC
>JABHYP010000784.1 GCA_018656855.1 Candidatus Latescibacterota bacterium
CAACCAGTCTCCCCTACGACCTGTAAAATTCGGTACAGCGTGTGCATGCCGGAAAGATCCCGCGTTTTTTCAAAACGGAGCGATAGTGAGTTAAGCGAGTATTGTTCCAAATTTCGGAAAAACGCTCCTGAAATATATTCCCCGCAACAAAGCAGGTGTCAAGGCACGGCTTTATATCCCCGTTTGGGAATATGTACACTGTCATCCAGGGTGAAACACATCGAGGGGAATAAGAATCGGGAAAAAACTCGAATGAAGTATAATAGCGCCGAATCTCTTTATCTGTAAAATTTGGATAAACCGAGATCGAAACCGGCGAAACTCTTTTTTTGAGTTCATGCAGTTTTTGTATCAGATATTCAGTATCGATATCCGGAAGAGTATCCCGTGCAAAACCGGTCCAATCCCTGCAATTGAGATCGAATTCATCCTTGAATACTCTGCTGTTGTTACTGCAAATCTTATCCGACTGAAAGATAAGATGATGAAATGTTATAGCATCAGCTCCGATTGATTCTGCAATTTCAACAAGTTCATCCAATCTGCGGTAGTTTATCTCAAAAATCGTAGCATTTATGTTGACTTTGGGATTATTCCGGCCTGACTTTTTCTTGTATTCAAGCAATTCTTTAAAACCGTCAGTTGCCCTTTTGAATGTGCCCTTGCCTGAGCGCATCTCATCATGGACTTCCTCAGGGCCGTCGAGGGAAAATATCAGTTCATCAATGCCGAGCTCGACGATTTTTTCAATATGCCGGCTTATAAGAGTGCCATTTGTTATAACATTCACCCGAAGCCCGTTTGACTTGATATAACAGACAAGTTCCTCCCAGTTCGAGTAAAGAAACGGTTCTCCGCCGAAAAGTGTTATTGCGGGCTTGAAAGTAACAATATCATCAATGAGTGTTTCAAGCTTATCGATTGGTAATCCCTTACTGACTACTTCCTTCGGCAACTTCCTCGCCCAGCCCGATTCACCCCACTGACCGCACATTTTACACCTGAGATTGCAATTGTAAGTGAGAAACAGTGAAACGGTTTCAGGATAAGCGCTCGAACCACTTTTGAACCGGTAAGAAAGATATGACTTGAAACGCTTGTAAAAAACCGAAAGAGCATATTCCGGGTTAAGAAAGGCTTTTTGCAGTGCACGTTTTAAATTCCGCCTGCGAAGCATATTATGTTCCCCATTTTTTAGCTTTATCTATCTATGAATCTTTACACCGACCCGCATACAGTGATCATGAATCTGGCACTTTGAGCATAACGGCGAAACAGGTTTGCATATATTCTGTCCGAATGCGACCAGTAGATTATTATATTCAATCCAGTATTTTTTCGGAAGTTTCTCCATCAGCGCAAATTCAGTTTCTATCGGAGTTTTTGTCGAAACATATCCGAGGCGGTTTGAAATCCTGTGTACATGAGTGTCGACACATATTCCGTCCATATTGTAACCCATAGTCAAAACAAGGTTCGCGGTTTTTCGTCCAACACCCTTTAAACTGAGCAGGTCATCCATATTATCCGGCACCTTCCCCCGATGCTTTTTGATAAGCGTTTTACATATATCAAGAATTGTTTTAGCTTTACTTCTATAGAAACCTACGGGATAGATTGCTTTTTCAATTTCTTTCCGTTTTAAAAGTTTCATTCTATCGAGAGAATCAGCCAGTTTAAACAGACGTTGCGAAGCTTCCCGTGTAACCTCATCCTTTGTCCGTAAACTCAGCAAGGTTGATATCAGCACTTGAAACGGATCATGGCGTTTGTCAGCAATCTCTGTCACCACTGGCTTTTGCCACTGAGATTTAGCGCTGGAAAGAACATGAAAAATCGTATCAATATCATGAGCCATTAAAATTTCTTACCTTTTTTCAATATAAAATTAATAGAAGCTCTTAAATTTAGGTCCATCTCAATAATGCTTACTTGAAATAACCAGTATAAAAATAATAAAGAGACATACAATAGCTATCGGTAATCAGGAGCAAGAAACTGTCTGAATGGCTGATATCTGTGATTAAATGATTGCCATGATGCAGTATTATATGTGCGTGGTTTTTATTATGGTCATCTTCCCATCATACCTATCAGCTGTTCAGACAGTATTTGCTTTTTATTAACTTCTGTTAATGTCAGCAGATTATATATGACTCAATTTTTCTCACGCACTCATTTTTCAAAAGAATCAAAAAACTAAGATATAAATTTTTTAAATGTTTTATTTATTATTGTCATGTATATGGGTTATAAATCCACCGTTTATCAGATATAAACATATTTTCAAAAAGAGAACATATTTCTTTATTATCATACATTATAAAACCCATGTCAAGGTTTTTTAATAAGATAAGAAAGAATAACATGATTGCTGATTAACCATTATTTTTATATATTTATTATGGGTGATTATAATGAAAACTATGGCGATTCTTGTTTATATATTTCTGTTTTTTACCGGTGAAGCATTTGCCGGCGCATCTGTTTCTCCCATTCTCTATTTTTTAAGAGACTCGGAACCATCCCTTCTTGCTAAAATGGCCCATGTAACCGGTTCAAAAACAGCTCCTGTTACAGTCAGATTTAGCTTTTCCCCTGATTCTGAACGCATTTTGGAACTTGAAGATCAAGGGCTTATATTTAAAAGAGACAACGGTCGGATACTTCAAACAAAACATATTTATACTGCAACTGTTCATCTTGACAGCCTTGAAACACTTGCGCACAATGAGGATATCATAAGAATTGAAAGCACATTCAGACCTTCATGCTCTTCCACTCTGAACATTTCCAATCCTCAGGTTCAGGCATCTCTTGTCTGGGAATCAACTCAGGCTGCCGGAACTATAGATGGCAGCGGAATTATACTGACAAATATTGATACAGGTATCGATATTTTTCATCCCGGCTTTTTCAAGCCTGATGGAGGAACATACGAATGGATAGACGTTAATAATTCAGGAAAATTTGAAAGCGGCGTCGATGCGGTGGATTTAAACAGTAATGGAAAGCCTGATACTGATGAAACTCTCAACTTTTTCGATGCGTCGTTTTCCGACCCGCTCGGCCTTATGGACAGAACTGAAGGTGTTTATGATGCAGATATTGACTGGCTCTATAATGATTATAACGGCAATGGCTTTAGAGATTTTGGCCATGAGGGTGGTTACAGTGAGCAGGACCCCTCTTTCGGTGAACTTCTATTTATTATAACAGAAATTAATAGAAATAACCGTTTAGATCCGGGCGAGTCTCTTACCGCCCTTGGTACTTCGAAAATATTAGCCACATTCGACAAAAATGGAAAACATTACCGGAATATAGACCTGTTTGAATCAACCGGCGATGTCATAAATCACGGAACAGGCGCTTGTGGAATAGCGGGCGGCCAATCTCCCGGCAGAAGGCTTGCCGGTATGGCTCCCGGAATCGAGTTTATAAGTATCAATCGAACCGAAACAGATATTGAAGAAGCTATTATATGGGCAAAAAACCTTGGAACAAATATTATGATGTATGAATTCGCATCATGGGTTTATGAATTTCTTGATGGTACATCAAATTTTGAAGTATTAATCAATGAGCTTTATGATGAGGGCATTCACCAGTTCACCGCCTCGGGCAATTTGGCCGGTCCAAAAAGGAAAAAACATGCTTTTGTGACTTTACAAAATGGTGAACAGGATTCAGTACATTTTAACGCCCCGAATATTGGTATAGGCAATGTTTATTTAAGTATTTTATGGAGCGGACGTAACTATTCACCTGAAATTACTCTCTTACATGAAGATTCAGGTTCTTTATTATTAAAAGGGAACATTGAAAAACAATCTTTGGGCACATATTCTGTATATTCCGGAATTGACATTTCTCCTAAGAATACAAAGAGAATGGATATACTTATTGAATCAGAAGAAAAAATATACGGAGACATGACACTTGTTTTTAAAAATGAAAGCTCGTCCGGGTTAGACATAGATTTGTATGTCTCCGACAACGTGACTCACTGGATGAACG
>JABHYP010000785.1 GCA_018656855.1 Candidatus Latescibacterota bacterium
AACAGCGGTCCCGATTATTTCCAGTCACGGAACGGTAAGATTGCTCTGAACTGCTACTGCTCCTGTATCAAACAGTTGTGCGATCCCGTCCGTTATCTTGAATCCGGGGAGGATGAAGATCTATTCCTGTGGTCAAATCTTAATGGAGATTATGTGCTTGACCAGAACTTCGAAGAGACCGCCGTAGTCCGTTGGGCATGTAACTATCCTGTTTCCGCTTACCCGTATACTATCGATATCGACGAAAACTTCTTTGCATTCTGTCCTGCGTATGACTATGGCGCTGTTTCCTTAGGCCTGATTGGTCCCGATGGAACTGGTATCGGTTTCCTCTCATTCCAGGGAGAGACAGGCGGATGGAAAAAAGGTGCTCTCTTCATCGACAGCGGTACCCCGTTTGACGGTATCTACTGCGACAATGAGCAGGCCGGTGGAACCCACTACCAGGAAGGCGGCTGGCAGCCCAATGAGGATACCGCCGGTATTTTCTTTGTCGGTCATGATTCAATCAATGGTATAATCTCCAACGTTGTTGGCGTTGCCGATAATGCACCCGAATCTATCGATGTTATTACACTTGTTCAGAATGCTCCTAACCCGTTCAATCCGACAACAACAATTAACTTCAGCCTTGCCAGAACAGGCGATACCACAGTTGAAGTTTACAACGTGGCAGGTCAGAAGATCGACACGCTTGTTAATGAATACATGGAATCCGGCAGCCACTCAGCCGTCTGGGATGCTTCAGAATTCTCCGCAGGCGTTTATTTCTGCATTGTTGAGAACAACAATCATTCCAGGACAATCAAGATGACGCTGGTTAAGTAATCAAGAGTATTAATCTGTATGAAAAAAAGAGGCTCGATATTTGTACACCGAGCCTTCTTTATCAGGTATGTAAAGATTTAAAGCAATTTTTTATATAAAACTTTACGATATTAATGAACAGAGCATGAATATGTGAGAATAAACCTGATTAGCCGTTTTTATCCAGGTACCAGTCAGAGACATAATCGCGTTCCTTTAACCATTTTTCCAGTTCGTGTGATCTATTGTAAATCGTGTTCATGTCCGCTAGTCTCATTTCCTCAACATCATAAAGCTTAAGCCCGCACTCCTCGCAGAAAAAAGAAGAAGCAAAGAAATCAAGTGTGGGATTGGGCCCGTCTTCATCCTTTCCGATAGCTATTTCGCAAAATCCTTCAGATAATCCGTTGAGTTTGCAGGCCGGGCATTCAATCACGAATGTTTCCCAGTCATGGGCAATGAGTACACCCACTTGATCGGAAGAAAGTTCAGATGCGCTTTGTTGTGACTGCTTGAGAGCCAACTTCACACGTTCAATGCGTTTTGATTCAAAATCAGCCAGAAATGCATTATCATCTTCCGTAAGCGTATACCAAACGTAAGGGAAGGTATCATCATTAATTAGAGAGATGAGGATAGTAAAAACCGCAAATCCGATTCTTTCAAATTCATACATATTAAATGAGGGCAGAATTCCTCCCAGGCTTGCATCTTTCCAACGGAACAAAAAATTAGTATGAGGTAGAAGGAATTGTTTTAATTGGGGATAAAAAATATAGTAACATTCCAGACTTTCCCTGAAATCAAGCATCTGATATTTGTTCGAGTGGATGTCAATGTCATAGTTGCGCCATTCAAAAAATGTCGGAATGCTATCCGGGTTGGAAATAAGTGTACGCAAATCGGGCGGAATGTCTTTAAAAATACAACCGAGATTTTTTGATGCTATAAAACTTTTTACTATAAGTTCCAGCGCCGTTAAAATGTTACCGACTGCAGCCTGTCCGCAGTCACTTTCGGAGAGGCGGTATTTATGAAATATTTCAAAACTGATGTCGATATAGTCATTTCCGGCGCGGCCCAGATCTTCCGAGAATTTGTCCTGGAGATTGAGAATGTAATTATCCATGGAACTTATTCCTTTATCTTTTTTGCATCCCGGTATTTCGAGAAAACATTTGTTTTTTGTATAAAGAACGGATTATCCGTTCCATATCCTTTTCGAATTAGATATTTATTCCTCTGGGTGATACTTAATACTTAAGTATTATACTTTCCCGACAAAACTTCAAGTTAAAAAACATATTCAGTACTTGTACCAATAAAAGCGTTTTTTTGCGACGCAGCGAAAAATGAAATGTAGCCAAGGACAACTGACAACGGACCACAAACTAATCCAAAACCTGAAATTTGGAATGAATTATTTTTTTTTAAATTATTTTCCTTTAATTTTTCTTTTGACATGCTCCTCGTGAATTATTTATTCTAAATATTATGAGTTATAAGAATTTTCTTGTTGTAAATGTAAACTATTACATATAGTATCATTACTCAAACCGGGGGAATTATGAAAAAGGTTATTTTATACGTAATGATGGCAGCGTTTTTATTTTCATCGGCATATGCTGATGATCCTGGAATATCGTATTATCTCCCGTTCGAAAACCTTGATTTTATCTCTGATGACTGGGTTGAACAGACCGGACTTAAAACGATAGGGGAGCGTAAATGGGAACTGGTAGATGGCCGGTTCGGGAAAGGGCTTTACCTCGGAGCGGTTCCTCTTAAATACGACGATGACAACATGAGCGGCCTCGACCTCGACATGGTGACAGCCGTTATTTTTAATGTCGGCTATGTCAAAAGAAAGGGCAGAGGCTATGACGAGCCTTTTATCTGGGGCGCGGGTAAGCTTCATCCAGGATATGGCGCTGTGGCGTTCTGGGTAAAAGGTTCATCGAAGCCTGAAAGCTCCGACACCCGCACGATACTTTTCGAGCAAACCACTACTACCTGGGGGCGGAAGGAACGCCAGCTTATGGAGGTTGAACTTTTGCGGGACGGCGTAATCACCGCTTATGTCGAGGACGCCCGCTATGTCCGTCATTCCATCAGGACAAAGAAAGTCTGGAAAGATAACGAATGGAACCATGTTGTTTTCATGTGGAACCGTTCTTCCGGCCTGTCGCTCTGGGTGAACGGCAGTGAGGCGGCCTCATCTATGGGAAGTGACGCTTGGTGGGAGAACCAGCTTCCGGGACTCTTTCACCTTCCCATGGCACAGGCGGCCTATGATGAGTTATATATTTTTACCGGGACTCTGGACAGGAAGGAAATCAGGGATATTTACCGAAAAAACATCCCGCCGAAAGCCTCTGATGCCCCTTCTGCTGCTGAAGCTGATGATATTACACGGCTAAAAAACGCTTTTACCACCGATACTTCAATGCTGCCGGTTGCGGAGCCCTCGTTCGGCAGGGCTCTCGTTTTCAGGGAGATAACTCCTAAGCGCATTCATGACGAGGGAATCACCGGCTGGTGGATTGCCGATGGCTGCTACGAGCTTGCGTGGCCGCATGAGTATAGCGTTTTTACTGTTATCCCCGGCGATGTTGATTTCCATGCGGAGAAGGCTGATATACTTCCACCGCCGGGAACTGAAGTAAATTATATTACGTTTGAGGGCAATCTGGACAGTG
>JABHYP010000786.1 GCA_018656855.1 Candidatus Latescibacterota bacterium
AGATAACAGAAGCATTTCCTCCCGAATTGGTGAATTCATTTGCCGTCATCGTTTAAAGGTATTGTTACTTTCGGTTGTCGTAGTAACAGTCATAATATCCATTATCTTACCTGAACGCGTATCTATCCCTGGTGAAAGTGAACTCATTGTTGCCAAACCGTTTGGGCCATCGATAAAAGCGCCTGATCCCGCCAGAGGATATAATGGGTGGTACACCAGCGAAGCCGGAATAACCGAAACGCTCTTCACGCTCGATTATGAAATGAATCTCAAGCCCCTGCTTGCCGAATCCTTTACGCATACTGCCCCCGATACATGGGAGATCACTTTGAAAAAGGGGATTCGTTTTCACGATATGACCTCTGTCACTGCAACGGCTGTCAAATGGTCGTTTGATAGGATAATTGTTGAAAAAAGCGATATGTTTAACAAACGTTTGCAGAAATTGCTTGATATCAAATCCATTACTTATCGGGGAGATGATACACTTATATTTGAAACAGGCGAGCCGAACGCCGCTTTTTTGTACTATTTAACATCGCCTGGTACCGGAATCGTAGGCGGAGGAAGCGGCAAAGATATCATAATCGGAACCGGTCCGTTTAAACTGGCTAACGTTATTCCGAATGAAGAGATGGTTGTCTCACGTTTTGACGGTTATTGGGGTGAACGTTCGAAACTCGATAGAGTTCATCTGAAAATCATACAGAATCCCGTAACACGGATGCTTGCTTTTGAAGCCGGCCAGGTGGATATTGCGCTCGGATTTCCGGAAAATGACGTATATCGTCTTAGGGGTCGAAAAAGTATCAATATCATTCGCAATCCTAGCACACGGCTGTGCTTTTTCTTTGTACGAATGGCAGACGGCCCTCTTTCCGATTCCCGTATACGTCAGGCGATCAATTATGCGCTCAACCGTAGAGAAATTGTGGACACGGTGCTGTCCGGGATCGGCGGGGAAGTGGGTGCGTCAATCTTCCCTTCCATACTTCCCTGGAGCAACAGGAGTTTACAGCCATATCCTCACGATCACGAAAAGGCCTTGTCGCTCCTTGCGGAGACTGGTGTGCGGGACAGCGATGGGGACGGTATCGTGGAACTGAACGGTCAGCCGCTGGTTCTGAACATGTGGACGTATGAAGGGCGCGCATCCCTCAAGCCTACCCTCGAACTCGTGCAGGATCAGCTAAAACGTGTGGGTATCGCCACACGACTGAAAATCACCAAAACCGGTTCCCCGATCAACCAGGCCATGAAAAAAAGCGAAGTACATCTGAACCTGCAGATGTGGAATGCCGTTCCTCAAGGTGATCCTGATTATTTCATATCCAATATCTTTACCACGGATGCCGGTTCCAATTTCATGGGATACAGCAACGCTGAACTCGACTCATTGTCAAAAAAAGGGAAAACCACTTTCGAAACATCAGCGCGCAAAAAGATTTACGATAGAATTCAGGAAATTATTTATAACGACAGCCCGGTAATCGTTCTCTACCACAAAACTCTGGTATCGGCTGTCCATGAATATGTCAGTAATTACCGTATCCATCCGGCGGAAAATCATATCCTGACCCCGCAGCTTTCCAGGAAATAGAACAATACATTCTTATAAACCATGGGAGAAATACCTTTTTGCATACTCCAGATGCATCTAATGAATCTGTTCTTGTGGTTGAAGATTTAATCGTCGATTTTACCGATTATCCTCACGTGTTGAATGGTGTGAATCTGTCTCTGAAACGAGGTGAAATCCTTGGCCTTGTCGGTGAATCGGGCGCCGGGAAAAGCGTGCTTGCCAGGTGTCTTATCCGGCTCGAGTCTCCGGCCGATATTGTCTCCGGATCTATTATTCTTGACGGTCTGAATCTTACGACCGCACACCCGCGGGAATTGAACAAACTCAGAGGCAATAAAATATTCCTGGCAATGCAAAATCCTCAAAGCGCCATGGACCCGGTGTTTACTATGGGATACCAATTCAGGGAAATTCTCTTGTCCCGGAACGTTTCCATTATAGAAAACAGTGCCGCGAACAACACTGCCGGGGATATTTATTCCAAGCTCCGGTCGACGGGCATAGCTTCGCCGGAGGCAAGATGCCGTCAATATCCCCATGAATGGAGCCGGGGTATGCTTCAGCGCGCCCAGCTTGTGATGGCGTTTTTACAAAACCCGGAGGTAGTGATACTGGATGAGGTTACGACTGCACTTGATCCGACAATCACTCTTCAAATCCTCGATCTGATTATACGTTTTAAGGAACAACAGGGAACCGGAATCATTCTGATAACGCATGATCTTGCTGTTGTATCGGAAGTATGCGACCGGGTGGCAATTATGAGAAAAGGACGTATTGTGGAAACGGGTACTGTCCGGGACATCTTAAGTAAACCTGTTCACCCATATACATGCTTACTGCTTTCAAGTATTACGGAGAATACGAATTGATATGGAGCCATTGATCAGTATATCCGATCTCGGAGTGAAATTCCATCTGAGAAAGCAACAGCTTCTCCGCCAATCCCATTTTTTTGCAATACGTGATATCACTTTTAATATCCATAAAAAAGCAACCTTTTGTCTGATTGGCGAAAGCGGTTCCGGTAAGACGACCCTTGTACGGGCAATACTCGGGCTTCACCGTTATCAGGAAGGTGAAATAACCTATAAAGGACAGCCCATCAAGCGTCATCACGATATGATTCATAAAGAACTGATCTCAAATGCCCAGATGGTTTTTCAGGATCCCGTTAGCTCGCTGAGTCCTTTTCTCACGCTGTCCCAGTCTATAGAAGAACCGTTACGTACACGAGGAATCGGGAAAAAGAAACGGGGAACTATAGTCGAAAAACTGGCGGAACAGACTAATCTTTCAATGGATGTCCTTCGACGAAAACCTTCAAAGGCATCGGATGGCCAAAATCAGCGTGCATGTATCGCACGTGCTCTTTCAACAAGGCCGGAAATGCTGTTTCTGGACGAGCCGTTGACTACCCTGGATGCAATCACACATAAACAGGTCTCCGAACTGTTATGCAGGGTGAAGGAACAGTATGACCTTACCTTTTTTCTTATTACGCATGATCTCGGTCTAGTTAAAAAAATCGGGACGACCGTGGCTGTGATGTATCTTGGGAGAATTGTTGAGAAGGCTCCTGTTGCGGATTTTTTCTCAAAGCCTCTTCATCCGTATTCCCGGGCGCTTCTTTCCAGTGTCCTTAAACCTGGTATATGGAAGAATAAACGAATAATACTGGAAGGAGAAATTCAGTCGCAACAGTACCCGCCATCCGGGTGCGTTTTTCATCCGAGATGCTACCGGAAATGTAGTATATGTAAGTCAATCGTTCCTCCATTTACTACAATCGGTCCCGATCATGAGGTTTGCTGTCATCTGTATGACAAATCAAGCGGTATATCGGGATAGTTAATTATTATCGGCTAAAGCATGACACGAAAAAATTAAAGCCATACACCTGACAGCATCACACAAATAAACACTGAACCAGGACGTATGATAATAGAGCGGTAACACCGTACATTGAGGAAGAAATGAAACGCTTTGTTTTAAAAAGAACCGTCAGCGCAGTTATTGTGTTTTTCGGTGCTACGTTCCTGACATTTGCCATGATGATGCTTGCTCCCGGCGATGCTGCACTTGAAGTAGCCGCTGCCCGCTATGGCGGTGAAGAGTATGCTGACCGGGCTACCGTGGAATGGTTAAGGGAGACGGAAGGGTTGGACAGGCCGGTGCTTGTTCAGTATTTCCTCTAG
>JABHYP010000787.1 GCA_018656855.1 Candidatus Latescibacterota bacterium
CCAGCCGAGAAATTTAACCGGATTTTCTTTTCCGCGGAACCCGGACGGGATAAGAACATGCACCACGGGGAGTATATTTTTTCGGGATTTTTCTTTCGGATCGAGCCTGATACCCGCAGGAAGCGCGATCATGGTGCTTCTCTCGTCGGGCATAAAACGCCCGTCGATGTAATCGAGCAGCGGACCGAGCGTGGAATTGTCCGGTGCTGACTGAGCATCGAGCCGATAGGACAGTGTAGCGGTGCCCTTTGGTTCGCGGCCGGAGCTAATATTGTACACCATGAATTCGCCGATCGACATTTCACGTTCATCGTTTGTAAACGTTATCTTACCGCCTCTGATCGGTGTGCTTATGCGGTTTGCGGTCCGTTCCTGATCTTGCGGACGGTTGAATAGCAGTGATTCCCGATTTATATTTGTTTCTTTGTCAAATACCTGTACGGTGGCTTTTCCATAGGCCGCGCCGGTTATTTCAATATGATTCCACTCCTCATCAGGCATCGAAAAGGTTATCGACTTTCCCGAAAGAGAATAACAGTTCCAGTCAGGCTGAATCATATAATCATTGTGGCCGGGAAGGCTGGAAAGGTTGTAAAGCGAGGGCCATACCGTTTCCCTGATACCGTCATTGCCTTTCCACCACCATTGTTTAAGGTCGTAGGCTTCCTTGACTTCGACCTTCCGGGCTATCACATCACTGCCCTCAAGCACCGGGGGAATATCTCTCTCGCGATTCCAGCCGTATCGGAGGTACCATTCGTCTTGTGTTTCAGGATTCTCCAGGCTGCGCATAAGTGGTTTCAGCCCCTTTGTCGCCCTGCCTTTTGCGAGCCTTGTCACCTGATCGTCGGGGAGCATACGGTCATAGATGCGGTATTCGTCATAATCTCCGCCACGCATGAAATTGCCTTCGCTGCCGACAAATGTCGGGCTGACACCGCGAGCGCCGGTCCCCCATTGGTCGATACCCGCATACAGTACACAAGTGGTGTCTTTCTTTGCCACAAGTTTCCCGTCCAGATAGAGGCGAACTCCTTTCGTTTCGTCCCATGAAAAAGCAATATGATACCACTTGTCCGCCTCGAAAGCCGTGGGCTTTTCATAATGGGCACGTACTCTGGCCATATTGACGTCTGTAACAAAAGCATCCAGACCGCCGGTATCGTTATAATCGATACGCATCCAGTTGCAGAGGATATCGGAACCATCGATAAAACCGCCCTGGACAATGTGGAAGGGTACTTTCCCCACCGGGTCACGCGGCCGCCAGAAGAATGCGAAAGTTCCCCGTTCGGCGTACATGTTTTTCGGGCACTCGTAAGCAAAAAGCTGGGAAAAATGCGGATTTGAGAATGCCGATCCCCTGGCGCCGTTCTTGACAATTGTCACACCATTGAGCATGGTTGGTTCGGGATTCCCCATTGCGGTGTCGGCTGTGAAACCGTTATCGCCTGATAGATGGAAAAGCAAACCCGGCTCTGAAACACCGGCGTATGACTGAGTTGCAGATGTCGAAAAAGCAATGAGCAGCGTAGTGATTAGGCAGGCATAACGATCCAATATCCTGAAGTTCATGAATGTCTCCTTTTCAGGGATAAAACTATTAATAGAGGTTGCCAATAAAAAATTTATGAGTGGTCAAAATACTCAACCTAAATATTAATATATCAGTATCGCTTCTCCTAACTTATTATGGCAAGCATTTTCTGCATTTAATTTCCCCCTTTAAGTTAAGAGATAGTTTGGCGCTGGATATAGGTGACTTATTAACGTATTTGAGGCGTAGCCGGTGTGTAGGCAACCAGAAGATATCTTGCGAGGAATACTCTTTGAAAGCAAACATGATATAACAATGAAGGGCTCTATCGTGGCTTCTGAGAGAGCTTAATCGAAAAAATTCCTCGATGCTTGCATCGGCGTAAAATCATAATCCACCCCCATCAAATTCTGACTCACCCCTAATCCCTCTCTACCCGGTAGAGAGGGGAGCCCGAACCCGGGATGTGCCGATATTTCCCCCTCTTTCGTGTTCGAGAGAGGGGGGACAGGGGGTGAGTGTGTTTTTTGATACCCCGACCCTTGGATCGGGGTAGTTCATTTATATTTGGAGAGGTTTGCTTATAATGCATTTATGAGCGTTATTAATAATCATAAAAGAGAATGTAGATAATACGCTTATTTTGGTGGAGCTAACGAGGATCGCTCCTGCGGAGGGCAGTAGAAAAACTGCGGCCTCCTGATTGCCAGTCAGATTCAGCGGATTGCGGTGTAATATAAACAACAACTTAAGAGAGTTCAGTTGCCATTATTATGTCGCATTTTGCACCTTAAATGCACCCTGTTTCCGCTTTCTGCAATCCTCCAAATAATACCAGTTTTTTTAGCTGTTCAGCTCTGCATTTAATTTTTTAAGTAGTTGATTTTTGGTTTATTTTATATCATCCATAGCATTATCTCCAATATCAAAAATCAATTATGATCTACCCAAATGTTTGTACCTCATATTGTGTTAGTCAGCTGATCTTTGTTGTGAAGTGAAGGGTACTTCTTCAGAACATATTGGGCATTTCCAGTTAAAAATAAAGATGTAGTTTTCAGTAATTGCAACTTTTTTTTCAAGCCTCCTTGCCAAGATTTATCCCCCAAATCCTAACATAGTAACTGTTTAACTTTCCTCTCTAATCTGATATTTCATTGTTTATCAAGTATATACGTAGTATATTAAACTATTAACATACGGAATATTCTTGCAAAAAGAAATTTGGAAAGGTAATATCTGTTTATCAATAAGATTGTGGGGAATTTTGGCTGCGCATAAATTTTATATAGGGAATGTTAGTTCAAAATATCATTTCTTCGTGCTTTCGTGGCATGTCTTTTAAAGGGGGAAAAAATGAAGAGACGGTCGTTTATGAAAAATCTCGCCGCACAAACTCTCGCACTCTCGGCAGCAGGCCCCGTATGGGCGGTGGGTGAAAAACAAAACCGTGAAAATTACAACGTTCACCCGACAAGCGAAACGAGAATAACGAAACTCGCCGATATGTCTCTCAAGGAGCTCCATAATTTTCACATAAAAGAGATTGAAGAAGAGTATCTGCCCATCTGGGACGAACGGCGTGTCGATCACAAGTATGGCGGTGTCAGGCCGTATCTCAATGCTGACGGCTCCTACCGCAAGGATTACAAGGAAATGTATTATCTCGGTCGCGCTATCTGGGTTTTCTCGTACCTTCATAACCACTTCGGAAAGCGGAAAGAACACCTCGAAATTGCCGAGAAAACCATAGACTTCATCTACAAATACGGCCGTGACGATCGAGGCTACTGGCATTCGGAGCTCACCCAGAAAGGCAAGCTTCTCAAAGGATCGTTCGACATTTATGGCGACATATATGTTTCCCTAGGTTTGGGAGAGTACTATAGCGAGACCGGTAATGAGAACGCCCGTGAAGTGGCAATAGACACCGCACACAAAGTCACCGAGCGTGTTGTGTCCGCCGAATATATGCATCTTGCCGGACACGGAGCGGGGAACGAACCGGGCACAAAACGCCTCGGCACCTGGCAGCATTTTCTGAGTGCACTCACCCCACTGGCACGGTATACCAACGATTACGGTGTGAATATGATGGCGCGGATGTGTGTCTACAATATCCTCAACCGCCACTGGCATCCGGAGCTCGGTGTCTGTTTCGAACAGTTGGACGACCA
>JABHYP010000788.1 GCA_018656855.1 Candidatus Latescibacterota bacterium
CCAGGTGAAAATGATCATAGGGCCTTTTGATCACGCTATGAGTCCACCGCCTGAAACCGATATGGTTTTTGGCGATTGGTCATCCCTCGATATTAACGCTATTGAGAATCAGTGGCTTGATTACTGGGTGTTGGGAATTGATAACGGAGCTGAAGAGCGTCCCGCTGTCGAGTTTTTTCTCCTTGGCGAAAATCGCTGGGTATCGGCGGATTCATGGCCTCCAGCCAGCGCTTCTGAACGTTCGTTCTATTTGCATAGCATGGGTTTGGCAAATACCAGTGACGGAAACGGTGTTTTGGATGAGCAAAAACCAGGGAATGAACCGCTTGACCGATTTGTTTACGATCCGGGAGATCCGGTGCCGACCAAAGGAGGGAGCATCTGCTGCCTGAGAAAAATGACCAAAGCCGGTCCGTATGACCATTCTATGATTGAAAAGAGGAATGATATTCTCGTCTATACCACCGGTATCCTCACTGAGGACCTCACTGTTGCAGGCCCTGTTGAACTGGATATCTATGCCTCAACCAGCGCCCGCGACACCGATTTTACCGGAAAGCTAGTCGACATTTACCCTGATGGAAAGGCAATAAACATAACGGATGGTATTATCAGGGCTCGGTTCAGGAACGGTATGAGCGATCCGGACTTTGTATCTCCCGGTGATGTGGTGCGGTATCAGATTGAATTGGGTTCTGCAGCTATTACTTTTCAAAAAGGTCATCGCATCAGGCTTGAGGTTTCCTCGTCGAACTTTCCGCGTTTCGACCGAAACCTGAATACAGGTGGCCGGATAGGTAAAGAAAGCGTTTTCGAAAAAGCGGAGCAGCATATTTATCACAACTCTTCTCATCCGTCGAGATTGGTTCTTACGGTTGTGGATAGCCTGTAATCTCGCCAGCGTGAATTTGTTTGGAGAGATAATTTGCATTAATAGAATAATTTTTATAAAAAGGCATATGTTTTCAATATTCTTGATATGACGTCTTAAATACGTATTGTTATTAAAGAAGATAGATATAATAAATCATTATTAATAAAGCGGAAATATACTTTGGAGATACAGTTTGGCTGAAGTTGCTCTAAATAACACCCAGCGATCAACCTTTTCGGATGCGGTTCTTGCTCTGATGGTTATTGGTATTCTCGGGGTAATGATCATTCCCATCCCAACTTATCTGCTGGATATACTGCTCAGTTTCAACATAGTATTTTCAATAATTATTCTCCTGGTGACCATGTACGTTACCCGGCCGCTCGAGCTTTCCGTTTTCCCCGGGCTTCTCCTGGTCTCGACTGTTTTCAGGCTTTCGCTGAATGTAGCGAGCACACGTCTTATACTTGGACAGGCTGATGCGGGAACTGTTATTACATCGTTCGGGACGTTTGTGGGGCAGGATAATTATGTTGTCGGAGTTATCATTTTTTCCATCATTCTTGTCATTCAGTTTGTTGTTATAACCAAGGGCGCAACCCGTATTGCAGAGGTATCAGCACGGTTTACACTCGATGCCATGCCCGGTAAACAGATGGCGATAGATGCCGATCTGAATTCGGGACTTATTGATGAAGACGAGGCAAGGAAAAGGCGGAGCGAGATCAGCCGTGAGGCAGACTTTTACGGTGCCATGGACGGTGCAGCGAAATTTGTTCGCGGAGATGTTATTGCCGGGCTGATTATCACAATTATCAACATTATCGGCGGATTTATCATTGGTATTGTTCAGCGCGACTTATCAGCAGCAGAGTCAATACGAACCTATACCACGCTTACAGTTGGTGATGGTCTCGTTACCCAGATTCCTGCGTTGCTCATGTCTACCGGGGCGGCTATGATAGTAACCCGCGCAACATCGGAATCCAATCTCGGCATGGACATAAGCGAGCAGATTTCCAGAAAACCGGGCGCAATAGTGATAGCTGCGATTATGGTCGCTTTTTTCGGCTTTATCCCAGGTTTACCCACGGGGCCATTTTTAATACTTGCCGTTGTTACCGGCGCGTATGCGACATTTCTTCTTCAACGGGATTCCGTTGAGAAAAGAAGGCTCACTGAGGAAGCTGAAAAAACAATGGAGATGCCCAGAGAGCGTATCGAGGATTATCTTGCTGTTGATGTGCTGGGAGTTGAGATAGGGTACGGACTTATTCCGACTGTGGATGAAACCCAGGGGGGAGATTTTCTGGACAGGGTGACGACCTTAAGAAGACAGATAGCACAGGAACTGGGCATTATCGTTCCGCCTGTTAGAATACGTGATAATGTAAGGATAGGAGTGAATGACTACTTTGTTCTTGTTCGCGGAAACCAGGTGGTGTCGGGGCAGATTGAGCCTGGGATGTTTCTTGCAATGAATCCCGGTTTCGCCGAGGAGGAGATAACGGGCAAGGATACAATTGAACCTGCGTTCGGATTGAAGGCCAAGTGGATAGAAGCCCAGGAGAAAGAAAAAGCTGAACTTAGCGGATATACAGTTGTGGAACCTTCAAGTGTTATGGCAACACACCTTTCAGAGGTGATTAAAAGTTATGCGCATGAAATCATCACCAGGCAGGACGTACAGTCTCTTATTGACAATGTAAAGCGCGATTATCCTGTCCTGATTGAGGAACTTATTCCCAAGGAGCTTTCTCTCGGGGTGCTTCAGAAGGTCTTGAGGCATCTTTTGAAAGAACGTATTCCAATTCGCGATCTGGTAACTATTCTCGAGGCGGTGGGTGATTACGCCGCTACCACCAAGGATCCTTTTACGCTCGGAGAATTTGCCCGCGTAGCTCTTTACAGAACGATTACAAAAATGTATATTGATGATGAGGAGAAAATTACGGTTTTTACATTTTCTCCTCAGCTTGAGCGATTAATTATTGAGAATATGCAGTCGACGATTCAGGGAGTCATCATTACTCTTGTTCCTGATATAACTGAAAAGGTACTGAAGGGTGTGGGCGAACTGTCTGATCAGATGATTTCAAACGATAAGCAGCCGGTTGCGCTTGTATCTTCAAGTATCCGGCTTGCTTGCAAGACATTGACTGAAATCAATTATCCCAGGCTTGCGGTGCTGGCTTATAACGAGATAGCTCCGGAAGTAGAGGTGTTTTCAATCGGTATGGTGAAGATTGAGTCATGATAATTAAGAAATTTACAGCTCCAACAATGACTGAAGCGCTTGCGAAAGTTCGCGAGCATCTCGGAGCCGATGCGATTATTCTCAACACACGGAGTGAAAAACGTGGCGGTGTTTTTGATTTCATGGGCCGCAAACTTGTTGAGGTTACTGCCGCCATAGACGATAATGAACTCAAAAGAAGAGGTGATGTCAGCCGGACGAGCCGTCCTGCTCCAGCTCCGGTCAATCCTGCAGAAGCGAAATTGTACCCTCCGCAGCCTCCGGTTGTATATGAGTCAAATAAAGCCGGATTGGCTGGAAAATCATTGAATGTTGAAATAAAAGATATTGAAAAAAGCGTTAACATTGAGAAATTGTTTGGCGATATAAACGAGCTGAAGCGTTCGATAAAGACACTTGCGGATTCGGCATTATCAGGTGAGATGGCCGGATTGCCGCCAAACCTTGCTTCTCTGCTGACATCCATGCAGGCATCAGGTATGGACGACAGCATAGCGAAAAGGCTGGTACGCCAACTCCTTGACGAACTTAAAGGCAAGGAACTTATTGATCCCTCAACAGTTCTCAGGAAAGCTGCTGACATGCTTCTTGTCGGTATTTCAGATGTCAGCCCTATTGTGTTTACTGGCGCGAAGCCACGGATGGTGGCTTTCGTGGGACCGACAGGTTCCGGCAAGACAACAACTATTGCCAAACTCGCCGCTGATTTTACGCTTAACATGAATAAAGACGTCTCGGTGCTCACCATCGATACCAGGCGTGTTGATGCTATCGGTCAGTTAAAAGCATACTGCCGTATTCTCAATATTCCGCTTAATATCGCTTATACTCCTGAAGAGCTTCCAGCAATTATGCCGGGCATCATGAAAAGCGATATAACGCTTGTTGATACACCGGGTTCCGGCCCAATGGACAAACAGCATATGCTCGATATGGTGGAGTTTCTTCAAAAGATGGTTCCGCAGGAAGTTCATCTCGTGATGAGCGTAACAACCTCTATTGGAGAGATGAACCGGATTTTAGATAATTTTAGTGTTATGAAACCAAACCGTATACTCTTTACAAAGCTTGATGAGACAAACTGTTACGGTCCCCTGCTTTCATTCGCAATTAAAGCGAAACAACCTATGTCCTACGTGACATACGGGCAGACTGTTCCCGGCGACTTCTCACAGGCCAATCCCGAAAAACTGATAGAACAGAGTATCAACAGGGAGATAGAAATTACAGAATGAAAGAAATACTATCTATAAAAAAACAGAATTCAGGAGTCAGCAACAGAAATAAAAATATTAATACTATTGTCATGTAATTATTAGTTTTATTATTATGGCTTCTAATTTCTGAATTATTTCTTTTTAAATATATATATGTTACTATCAAAGACTTCAAATATTATTCGGAGAGACTTTTTTGCCAAAGATTAGTTAACAATATTTATTATAAAAAAAGACTGGCGGCATAAAAATCCGGAACATGGGACTTGTATAACTGTTAAAGATATATAGTAGTGAAACGTGATTTGAAATCGAAAAAACATGAATATTGATATTAAAGCAGGTAGACGACCCTCGATCGCTAAGGTTTATGCTATTACCAGCGGGAAAGGCGGAGTCGGAAAAACGACCGTCGCGGTAAATCTTTCCATAATGCTTTCAAGAGGTGGACTGCGTGTTCTTCTCATCGATGCCGATATGGGGCTAGCTAATGTGGATCTGATGACCGGTGTTTACGCGCCGCATACCATTGAGGAGGTAATAAACGGGGAGGCGAGTATTTTTGATGCGCTTGCCGAAGGGCCTGAAAAATTAACCATCCTTTCAGCGTCTTCCGCTCTTGGAAGCATAAAGGAAATTGAATCGAAAGGAGCATTATTCAGAAAAGAGCTTGTTAAACTCGAAAATGCGTTTGATATTATTTTCATAGATACCGGAGCGGGAATTTCAGCAAATGTAGTGGATTTTGTATTTTTAGCGGAAGAGGTTATTGTGATTATGACCCCTGAACCAACTGCTTTTGCGGATGCCTACGCCATGGTAAAGCTCTTGCATATTGAGAAACCTATTATGAATGTGGGAGTGATTGTTAATATCGTTCAGAACGAAGATGAAGGAGAGAAAATATTTACTAAGTTCAACGAAATAGTAAAGCGGTTTCTTGGAAAGGAAATTAGCTACCGTGGTACAATTGCACGTGATAAAATAGTGGTGCAGTCTATAATGAGGCAAATTCCGCTGGCCATGTATGCCGATAAAAGTTTAGCCATGCAGTCATTCCGAAAAATTTCCGAAAATCTTCTGGGAATAAAAAAAACTAATAAAAAAAGTCTTTTCAGCCGATAAATAAGGTAGAGCGAAATGGTAGATAGAAATACGTCAGACGGCCGGCGAGTGAAGCAAAACCAGAGAGGTTTAAATACATATCATAAGATGTTGCCCACCCCGAAACGTGATGAATTAGTTAAGAAGCATCTTAAACTGGTGAGTTTTATCGCATCAAGGCTGGCTATAGGACTGCCCGACTGGATAGATAAACGTGATCTGGTAAGCGCCGGTGTAATAGGACTTATTGATGCAGTTAATAATTTTGATACGGGCAGAGGAGTAAAACTTGAAACCTATGCGAAAACCCGGATAAGAGGCGCGATTATCGACGAATTAAGGTCGCTTGACTGGATACCCCGTTCAACAAGGGCTAAGTCCAGGGAAATTGAGAGGGCAATATCTAAACTTAACAGCGAAATGAACAGATTTCCCACTGACGAGGAGATTGCCAATGAACTTGAGTGGGACATGAAAAAATATTATAAGGCTCTCGGGCAGGTTTCGATAACCACGCTTCTTTCGCTTGATGAGATGGTGAGTACAACCGCAAGCGGTGAATCTGTTAGAAGGATTGATATGCTGCAGGGAGATACAAGCAGCCCACTCGATTCCATTGAACGAAAAGAACTTCTCGATACTGTTGCAAATATACTAAAGGAATTGACTGAAAAGGAACGGCTCGTGATAGCCCTTTACTATTATGAGGAGTTAACCCTTAAGGAAATTGGCATCGTATTGAAGGTAACAGAGTCGAGAGTATCGCAAATACATACCACAGCAATTCTCAAACTCAGGACGAGACTCAGTTCGGTATACGGTTAATCATAATCTGGCGGTACTGATATGGTAAGACCTATTGAAATTTCAGATTCTTTGTCCAAGTCGGAATCGGCGCAGCGGATGCTGCAAAATCAGAAATTGCAGCCTGAAGCTGCTCAACAATTCCAGAAAGAACTCACGGGGAAACTGGCTGCACAGGTAACGACTCCGAATCCTGTTCCCAAAGGAGATGAGGTTGTTCTTCATGTCGACGAAAAGGAAGAGGAGAAACGAAAAATTGCCGAACACGAAGAACCTGCTGATCGTGAAAATGACGGTGAAGAAACCGGCGGACAGGGAAAAAACGAGGGTGATGAAGACAATCATTCTCAAGAACATATCGACGTTAAGGCATAATGAGCGATTATTTATCAGAAGTCATGTTTGATGCAGCATGTATACAGAAATAACTGTCAACTGATAATAGCGCTTCTGTAATAATAATTGCCGGCATCGTCTGGGGGGTTGACAGGTGAAGATTTACGGGTCTGGTATGCCGCCGGGTAAACAGGTAGCAAATCAAACGAACCCGGAGCCTGCTTTGGTCCGGATACAGGGTACGGAAAGTAGAAATGACACGACTGCGGCTCGCCTGGCCGCTCTTTTTATTGATA
>JABHYP010000789.1 GCA_018656855.1 Candidatus Latescibacterota bacterium
ATAAACTTGTGCAGCCCTGGCCTGAAAATCCTCACAATATTCAATTATACCCTACAGGTAGTGAACTCAAGAGTATACTGGGAAAAATTGAGCTATATGACATTGAAAATGATCCGTGCGAGATTAACAACATTGCGGCGAAACATCCTGATGTCGTGAACAGGATGCTGTCCGATTATGAAAACTGGTTCAATAATGTAACCTCGGAGCGAGATTATCATCATCCACAAAAAATTCACATCGGTACGCAGTATGAAAATCCTGTCATACTGAGTCGCTTTGATTGGCGCGGATTCAGAGCACGGCAAGGTCTCGGATGGTGGGATATCAGGGTAACCAGAGCCGGCAAATATAATGTTACACTTCGGCATCCGGGCGCCGCTCGTTCCGGTGAAGCGCATTTCAGATTTGGCAGATTACATGTTACGCAGCCATTGAGAAAAGGTTCAACGACATGTACATTTAATAATATTCCTCTTGAGACAGGAGACGATAGACTGGAGGCATGGATAAAATTCGATAGGGAATCAACAGGCGTGCATTTCGTCGATGTTGAACTCGTGGACTGATATTTAATGGCGGAGAGGCAGGGATTCGAACCCTGGGATGGCATAACCATCAACGGTTTTCGAGACCGCCCCATTCAACCGCTCTGGCACCTCTCCGTTTTTTTATTTAAAAATCACAATTATGGGTTTTTGTATTTTATCCACCAATTGATTGATTTTTATTCCTGCATCTGATAGATTTAAAGAAATTTTTTAGGATGAGTGAGCATTCCTGCTCCATTACACCTGATGCAACATCTACCTTATGATTGAGACATCCATCCCTGCAAATATCGTACACACTGCCACATGCACCAGCCTGAGTGTCTGACACACTGTAAACCAGACGCGGTATACGGGCAAGAACGATAGCGCCGGCACACATTGGGCATGGTTCAAGTGTGACATACATTGTAGCATCAACCAGCCGTGAATATCCGGTTGTATCTGATGCAGCGCCTATGGCGATTATCTCGGCATGAGCAGTCGGGTCCTTGAGCGTTTCAACCCTGTTTCCACCCCTGCCGATTACCCTGTCATCCTTTACAATGACCGCACCAACGGGTATTTCACCAAGCTCATAAGCTTTTTCAGCTTCTTCGAATGCAAGCCGCATCCAACGTATATGTGTTTTTATATCTTCCAACTTAATAAAATATACAACATTATAGCTGCAATAGTCAAGTTAATCAATTTGTTACAACACGATAATCTACCAGCCAGGCGACCTTGGCGCAAAAGGCTCCTTATAATGATACATAACCTGGATACACGATGCTTTTCCTTTTGGTCCGAGTTTATTCTTTACACGCATCTCAAGTGTATTGAGAGCAGATGGCTTAAGTTTCCAGACAAATAATTCGGGTGAGCTTTTCCAGCCCGTATCGTTTATGTTTATTTCAAAGCCGTCAAAAGCAGGAGCGAATGTCGTCATCCTGATCTGTATTTCATCTTCTTTTTCTGTGCGAGCAGCATCAAATTCGACAAGATTGAGAGTGGGATAAAAATCGATTTTCCTGTCTGAATGAAGAGAATATTGTAACTTTCGTGGTGTTGCCTCGTCATACCAGTTCAGGTAACCGTTCCACGGCCAGTTCGATGAGCCCTGTGACAGAGGACGTGGGTACGGATTTGAAAAATAATCGTTTCGCGGCATCATTCGCATAAATCCCGCCAGTACATGCTGCGGAGGGTAATTAACTTTGTTCGGATCGTTTATCCAGTCAGTGAATGTGGAAAAATCAAGCGGTACAGGAGAGCCGGCGATTTTTCCGGGATTCCCCCATATAGTCCAGGGCTCTGGTGCCTGCCAGTCAATGGGATTTTCGGCTGATAGTCCGCTTTCCTTTAGAAAGTACTTATGCTGTTCAAGACAGTTGATAGGCATTCCTGTGGTAGTTTCATACTCGTAGGAATCGAATACGCTCTCCGGGTCGGCATGAACCCATTTGCCGAGTTCATCGACATAAACCTCCACTGTCTCGTGCGCAAATATATTTATATGACGAGCCTGGTAGCCGATCGAGGCTAGCGACTGAATGAATATTACTGAGAATTGAATACACATACCGCCTGCTCCTACTCTGTCGCGGCGGTCGAGTATTTCAAGCGCATTCCATTCCGGATATCCGGGCATGGGTGAAGCATGATGCCACTGCTGCGAAACATGGTGACGAATGAGATTAATTTTCTCCCAGTCTCCTGAGGCATCTTTTATAATATTATCTATTCCGAGGCGGTCTCGAAGTATCCGGAGTTTTGGTTCATTCCAAATTTCATAAGAAAACTTGACTGAGCTGTAGCGTTGTTTGATATTTTCATATTTCCAGACATAAAACCTGTTTTCAGGCAGTGTATAATCAATCGTTCTTATTAACTTTACACCTCTGACAATGGGTGTTTTCAGGGGATCATCCGTGTTCAGTACAGCCCTCCACTGAATATACCTTTTTGTCGTATCGCCTAAATTCGCTGTTACATTCTGTCCTTTCCCGGCAGTTTCGAAATCCTCCCACTCATCGCTCATCATGTCGGATGTATCCGCCGATCGAACCTGCCATGTAAGTGATGTGCCCTCAGGAGTTTCTCCAAAACAGAAGAGCTTAATACCGGATACGGAACACTGTGGTTTTATCTTTTTATAGCCGGAAATACCGTCCCAAAGATCTATAGGAGGTGACAAGAGACTACCTTCAGGTTTATACCGCCTGAGATTAAGGCGAATTGTATATTCGCCAATAACATCATCGGTAGTTCCGAGCTTCATGCGTACCCAGTTTTTTCCTCCATCTTTCGATTTAGCAGAATTTTTTCCTATTGAAATCAGGCGGATTTTGCCGCTTCTTTCATCAATCTCCATTTCAAGTTGTCCTGCGCTGACTAAAGCCGTATTACCGTGGGTAATGTACATTCCGCCGCCAGCCTCGTATTCATCGGCACGAGCTATTATAAGATCATATCCCTCACCCTTCGGAGCATCACAGCCGACTATAATATCATTATTACCTTTTTTCAGGGCATCAACCGGTACTTTAAGCCAGTGCCACATGTCTTCATGCCAGGAAAGCGGCGGCCCCTCAAAACGTCTGCCGTTAAGGAAAACGAAAAATGGTATCTGTTTCTTCCGGTCAGGATTTCTCGGATACATATAAAATACGAGATGAGCCTCAAATGCCGAAGGATCATCAATGATAAAAGTCTTTTTTACCAGCAATCCCTGATAGAGTTCCTCCTTCCACGTTCCCTTTTCACTGTTTCCTGAACCGGGGCCGTCATCTTCAATTAACACCATGTCATTTAGCATAACACCCTGATTATAAGGATTTTTCATGACATCATAAGCAAAACCGTCTTCGTAAGCTGACAATGCGTCAATATCTGTAGTGACTGTAACCGTCCTGGTTTCACAAAAAGCGGTAAAACTGTACAAAAGAAATAGTAAAATGCACAAGAACTTTGTAAACAATAACTTTTTCATATATCCCCCTTTGCGATTCAGAGTCAAAACTTATGAAAAACACCTGTAACAGAAGTAAATAAAAATAGAAAAAACAAAAGCGCAAAGCTAATCCTGATTATTTATAATTTTCATCGCGAATGTCATTCGGATACATCCTGGCTCGCTCCCCGCGCTGTGGAATACCGAACAGTTCACGCTTTTTTCTCAGGTAATACCTGTATTTTTCGAGCGTCACATCAGCAGGGCAAAGATGGTCGCAGTGCGGGATATAGCCGCCTTCTTCGACAAGGGGAGCGAGATATTCAAGCTCTCTTACAATTTCATCGCCGCCCTGTGCAATTTTTCTTTTATCGATCCCTCCCATAAGAAGGAGGTCGCGGCCGTGCTTTTTACGAAGTTTAACCGGATCGGAACCGCTTGCACG
>JABHYP010000002.1 GCA_018656855.1 Candidatus Latescibacterota bacterium
CTTTCAAGGATGACGAAGGTATTGATTATGTAATGTTATCCAACAAGAACCACGATATTGAAATGCTTGTGGCACTTGAAATAGCACGAAATTGCCCGGTCGAGTCAGTGGAAAGGCTGGACAAAAAAACCGGCGAGTGGATACCTGTCAAAGTCACCGAAATGGTGTCCGAGGATAACAGGTCGAAATTCTCGCTTGCATACGATATGCACATGTATTCCTCACGCACCGGCGGAAACACTATCACATACAAAGACATCAGGGATAAGTGGCATGTTTACATTGAAGGCAGGCAGTTTGTTGAAATCGAACTCGATAAAGGAGATGGCGAACTTTTAAGAATAAACCGCGATAACCGTTTCGAAACAATCCGTCAGCAGAAAGCGCCATCGGAGAAATTTTGATCTAAAGAGGAATAACATGAAAATCCTTTATATATACCCTCATCCGGATGATGAATCTTTCGGCCCTGCACATGCTATGTCAAAGCAACGGCGCCAAAAACATGAGGTTTATCTTCTGACTTTAACAAAAGGGGGAGCAACTAAACAGCGCTTTAAGTATGGATATTCTATCGAAGAAATGGGCGAAGTTCGTTATCAGGAAATGCAGAATGTTGCCAAAGTGCTTGATCTGAGTGGAATGAAGGTCTTAGATTTGCCTGACAGCGGACTCAAAGAAATGGATCCGCGAGAGATTGAAAAAGTTATTATCAAGGAAATTATTAATATTCAACCAACTGTACTGGTTACATATCCTGTGCATGGCATAAGTGGATTCCCGGATCATCTTGTGACTCATGCTGTAGTTAAAAATGCATATCTTCAATTAAAAGAAAATGTTACGTATCTAAAAAGGCTGGCATTCCACACAATTACGGAAGATGAATCTAAGCAGGCTGATTATTTCCATCTAAACGGTTCAAAACCGGAAGAAATTGATTGTGTCGTTAAAGTAGATAAGATTGATATTGAAAACTCACTTAAGGCTCTTGATTGCTATATCACTTTTCAGGAAACCATTGAAAAAACAGGTATAAAACAATTTATTAACAATCAGGTTATGTTTGAGATTTTTCAGGAAAATCATAATCCACCACTTTCTGATTTATTTGAAATGTTGAATTAAATGTATGATTTATGCTCATAATATTATTAAAGTAAGGGTAGTAAAATGAATATGCTTTTTGAACAATTGAATCCGCACTCATGCCGTACATATTTAATTGGATTGGAAGGTTCGAAAGAGGTTCTTCTAATCGATCCAGTACTTGAACATATGAAAGATTATATAGAATTACTAAAAAATCGTAGTCTCACGCTCACTCATGTAATTGATACGCATACTCATGCAGATCATATATCCGGAGCCGCAGCGCTCAAGGATATTACAGGATCTACCTATTTAATGCATAAAAATTCACCCTCGCAATGTGTTGATTCGTTATTAACCGATGGTTTTGAGTGGAAACTTTTTGATGAAATTCAGGTTGAGGTGATGTATACTCCCGGACACACAAATGATTCGATAAGCCTTATCTTTTCCGACAGAATATTTACGGGTGATGCACTGTTTCTTGATGACGGGGGCGCCGGAAGAGATGACTTGCCAGGTGGTGATCCGGCAGCACATTGGGAAAGCCTTAATAAATTTCGTAAATTGCCTGAATATCTGACAGTTTATCCAGCACATGACTATCGCAATCGTAAACCCTCCAGTCTTAAACAACAAATAGTTACAAATCCACATCTCAAAGAAAGAACAAAGGAAGAATATATAAACTATATTGAAGATTTAAAACTCGGACCTGCAGACTGGATGAAGGATGTGCTTAAGGCTAATTATGCATGTGCCCGTGATACAAATGCAGCCTGGATACCTGTTGATGCCCCGGCTTGCGAGGTAAAAGGAACCCTCGACAAAGGAGTAAATGAAATAGAAGTTGCATCAATATCTGCTAAAGAATTGGAGAATAAAATTAACTCGGAATATCCTCCACTACTTTTGGACGTAAGGGAAGAAAAAGAATTACACGATGAATATGGGCATATTCAAGGAATTGTTCATATTCCAATATGGAAACTACCACAGCAAATATCAGAACTTGAAAAAGATAAAGATAGAGAAGTTGTTACAATTTGCCGTTCCGGTGCAAGGGCTAATACTGCAGCACAGATACTTACAAAGGCAGGCTTTATAAAGGTAAGTGTTCTGAACGGAGGTATGGTTGAATGGAATAGAAATTAGAAGAAAAGATAGATATACTATCAAAGTCGGGATAGATGACCATTGAGCTGTTGACTAAAGCCAGGGTGACGATAGGAATCCGGTTAATAGTATAGTATGCTTAAATATATTATAGCTACAATACCAAAAGAATTTATGGTCAAAAATACTGCAATATTTAAATCGTTCGTGAAAATATTCCTTTTTTTAAATAGTCTTTTCATTTATACACTTTCCTTTTAATAATGTCCCACTTATAGTATCGGCAAAAAATTGGATTATTTTAGGTAAAAAAAAAGCAAATTTGTTAAATAAAACCCCATTACCTGTAAATAGTAGTAAGCAAATTATATTCCAAAAACTCCCCATTTGTCCTGCTGCAGCTTGCCGGAAGTTAATTCATACTATTTTCAATGTATTATGAGAATTTCTGAAGTTGATAAAGGTAGTGGAAAAAACGTATGAGGCAGGAAAAATAATACAAGAAGAGGTATTTTTTTCCATATAAATAAAGGTTCAAGATAAGATTAGCGGATAATTTCTAATAATATTCAACTATAATTCATAGAGTTTTTCATGTCTGTAATTAAATCTAAATTCACACTCTTTGATATGCAAATAGAATGTACTTTTATGAATGCCACGAAACTTTGACATATCTTTTACTCAATCTAATTTATAAATTAGATTCAGCAACGTTTCTACTTTACTAAAATTCACTTATTAATATTTGTTATAAAAGAAATTAATAGAAGTTCTATATCTAATAATTTTAAAAAAAAGTAAACACCTCTCAGAATTTTTTTCATTATTATTATTTAATTTATGTTTAAGTATAAGCATAAGCAAATTCAACTGTTATTTTAACATACAGTTCTATGATATTGACTTGTCAATACATTATTCTTGCACTTTGAGGCTGCTACTTGCTATAATATGTGACATTCTAAGGTTTATTATTTTATTTTATTATTTTATTTGGCTTAATATTACCAGGAAAAATGTTTTGACTGGATACGAACTTGTAAGGAAAGCAATCGAATTTGACAGGCCTGAACGACTTCCTTTTTTCCAGCATGTCTACCCGAATGCTCCCGATGATGTCTGTGATTCATGGGAGATGGACCGCCAGAAAGCCGGCTGGTTTTTCGACGATCCGAGGCCGGACGACTGGGGTTGTATTTGGGGTGTGACTGAGGTAAAGAACATGGGACAGGTGGTTGAAGGCCCTCTTGAGGGCTGGCAGAAACTCGACACCTACATTCCTCCAGACCCTGCCGATCCGTTCTATTTCAAGCATGTTGATAAAGATATTGCAGCTGCCGGTAACAAGTACGTTTGCCTTACCAGCCATTTCAATCTCTTTGAACGCCTTCACATGCTCCATGGCTTTGCACGCACACTGGAGGACTTTTATCTTGACCCGGAAAAGATCGAACGGGTACTCGACATGATACTTGATTTCAAAATTCGCCAGATCGACGAGGTTCATCGCCGTTACGGTGACCGTGTACACGGTGTTTTTCTTACCGATGACTGGGGTACTCAGAATGCGACGTTCATCTCGCCGGAACTTTTCAGAGATTTTTTCCTTGAGCGTTACCGTACGCTTGTCGGACGATATCATGAATATGGTTATCATTTCATACTTCCTTCCTGCGGTCGTATCAATGA
>JABHYP010000790.1 GCA_018656855.1 Candidatus Latescibacterota bacterium
ACACGCCGCCCTGTCGTGGAACGGTGTATGCCAGCACGTACCACTTTCCACATTACTGGTGGTTCAGGGGATGCCATACGGATGGCAAGGTAGTGGAAGGTGATATCATAAATCACGACGGCCTCAGCCGCACGGATGTGGAATACGAATGGTATGTTCCCTTTCTGTCAAGGGTCGAGCAGGTTTTCCGTACTAACACCTCCCCTGAGACCGGTGCAGATATTCTTCACAAACTCGGCACACTCCTTGGCGGGCATAAATCAGCGATGAACGGCGGTGCGTGGGTAGGCATGGACGAGATTGAAACACATCGGCTGTCCTCGACTATCATTTCACGCTGGGACGAGCGTATCTGAAAAACTGGACACTCATGGATCATCTGCGGCTGTTCAAGTTAGTACGTAGCGTGATACGGAGAATTGAGGAGGGAGCGTTCAAACTGAATAAGAGATGGATGTGCGACTGGTATGTGTTAGCGTACTAATGTGGAAAATAGGGAGAAATAGAACTGTTAATCAGAGTTTTGATGTTCCCAGCGGTTTTGCTCAGTTTGGATGTCAATGCGCTTGAGTAATATTGGAACAATATCCTTTAGTGGAGAACTATCCTTTTCATAAAAATCTTCTAACAATTCATAGAAATGCCAAACGAGGAGAAAACCTTGGCGATACTCTCGATTAAGAGCCTGTTTTACTAGCTTTTCTTCATAAAAGGATAGAGCAAGCCGTTTCTCTATAGCTCGCACTAAAGACTCTTCCACCACGCGACGATAACTACCTTCGTAGTTGTTCCGAATAGTAGGAAGCTCATATACCAATGTTTTAAGAAGGGATGTGTTGTCAATTATCTTATGTTCTCTGTCCAATACAGGGTGTAGTAACTCATGCAGGAGTTCGTGAACCAACATAATATCAACATGAGTATCTTCTGAAGTTACTGGCCCTCGTATCACGTAGAGGCTATCAGAGACGGTATCATAAAATAGAGTTGCGCGATGATATGAGTTCAACAGATTTGGAACGACACAAACACGAGCTTGCCTATCTACCAAAGGAACACGAGCGTAATCCCACATTAGCTCAAGCGACATGTTATAAACCTTGTGCAAAGCTTCCCCTTCTTCATCGTAGTATCGCTTGTGGCGACTCCAAAGAAGGTTTATCCGGGCTTCGGTATAAAACTCACGCAGGATCGTGTCGAATCCCTGCAGTTCCATAACAGATTCAAAAGCAGAATAGAGTTGTCGAGGCCTCAGAATTGGAGGAGACTCCAGCATTAAAGCGTATCGAGTATAATCCTGCCAGTTAGCGGATGCATGTGAAGCAATATAAGTATCGATTTGCTGGGCTAGAGAAGAAGAAATCTTTCCAACTTCCTCACGCACAGCGATTCTTACTGGGTGCATTCCTTCTTTCCGATACTCATCATCGAAACCTGCCGAGTTGAGCAATACAAACACAGCAAAGAGTCGTACATCAAGCAGCACTGGATCAGCCTGCTGCTCAATATTAGATATTCTGACACCACTGGTTTCAGAGTATTCTTGATCTCCCCAACAGTTAACTACGAGTACAATAAGCGTAGTTATTAAAAAAACGAACACCTTGTAGTTATTTGCATTCGATGGTTTAAAGTGTTTTTGCGTGTGTACACTCATGCCTGTGTAATTCCATTGTAAAGGTAAAAATCATATATTTTCTACTTCTGTTATTTTAGTATTGCGTCAAGCCTGTCAATAATCTCTTTCGATATGGTGGATATTTTTCCAGGATTAGATGCACTTGTTACAGCGTCAAAAGGGTTTTTTATAACAACGTCCGGATCACCGGAGGTGATTACAAAGATAATATTTCGGGCGACGTCGTGTTTTTAAAAGTATCGTACTGAATGCCAGGGCGTGTGCCATGCCCATAACTCTGTCATATACACCACTGCGCCATAATCAGCGGGATTAAAAAAATCCGCCTGTTTAATCCTTCCGGTGACCACGCTGCAGCCTTTTCCTGCAAGGGAATTTGATACTGTTTTCACCACTTCGGTTTTGAATCTCGTGTCATTATGAAGGATACATACAACGTTTTCGCCCTTTACCTCTCGATTGGGCCGCACAGCGTATATCGAACATCCGGTAAAAAGAAGTGCGAACGCGATTACGGGAGAAAAATATTTGCACGCCATTATTTAATCCCATGTTTAAGTATAATATGAATATTTAATAAAAAAATATTAATATGAATTTATCTAAAAAATAATATATAACAGCTAAGTTGGTAACAGATTTAACTTCCTACTTCATGAGTGACGGCAGCCACAGGGACAGTTGGGGAAAGAATAACGTCAGTATCAACGCGACTACGACAAGCACGAGAAACGGCAAATTGGCTTTATAAATATCGGTCGTGCTGATATTTTCGGGCGCCACACTGGACATATAAAAGCATGAGGGACCGAAGGGCGGCGAAAGATAGGAAATTTGCATATTCATACAGAAAACCACTCCGAACCAGATCACACTGAATCCCATATCTTTCACAACAGGCACAAACAGAGGCATGGTAAGAAGAAGTATGCCAATCCAGTCCAGAAACATCCCGAGGAAAATTAGGATCAACTGCATGACAATAATAATTCCCCAGCGCCCGAAAGGCAGAGAAGTAATAGCGTTCTGGACAAACATGGCTCCTCCAGCCAGGGTGTACACACCAATAATTGTCTGTGCTCCGAAAAAGAGCCAGGCAAGCATACAACTGATCTGGAGTGTTTCATGGCAAGCGTCCGACATGTTTTTCCAATTGAGTTTGCGGTTGATACCTGAACTCAATAACGCTCCTGCACAACCGATACCGGCTGCTTCGGTCGGTGTAGCGATACCAGCGTAAATCGTGCCCAGAACAATGAAGGCAAGCAGTCCCGGCATTATCAATCCACGGAGCAGAGAAATTTTTTCTTTTAAAGGTATATTACGTTCTTCCAGGGATGCGGGAGGGGCGATTTCGGGCTTGATGATTGTCATAATAACAATGTACCCAATGAATAATCCGCCAAGAAGAAGTCCGGGAATGATACCGGCGATGAACAGTTCGCCAACCGAACAGCCGGCGGTCATTGCATACACGATAAAGACAACACTGGGCGGAATTAAAGTGGCAATTCCTCCACCGGCAGTTATACTTCCCAGCGCAATACTTTTATCGTATCCGCGGGATAGCATCTGTGGAAGAGCGATAAGCCCGAGTGTAACTATCTCGGCTCCTACAATACCGACCATGGCTGCCATAAACACACAGGCAAAGATAGTTCCGATTGCCAGTCCTCCCCGTAATTTTCCCGACCAGACATACACTGCACGAAAGAGTTGTTCCGCCACGCCGGCTTTTTCCAGAATGCAGGCCATGAAAACGAACAGGGGAACCGCAACAAGCGTATAGTTCAACATCATGTGATATACGCGCGCCATAGACATGAACATGGTCGCGGGTTCAAACAGAATTAAGGTGAAAATGCAGGATGTTGCACCCATAACCCACGCAAGTGGAAGTCCGGTCAAGAGGAGGGATATAAAAACAACTACGAGCATGACAGTGACGAGTTCAATACTCATAACTCTTTTCCTTTAATGACAAAATATAGGTCGCGGATAAATTTCGATGTGCCTTGAAGAATGAGCATCACAATCCCTACAACAAATGCAACCTTAAGGGGATAGACAGGCGGATCCCAGGGAGAGCCGGATGTTTCCCGAAGCTCGAAGGAGTCAAGAGCAAACCTGCTTCCTTCCCTGAGCATCAGTACCATGTAAAGCAAAAAGAATATGAAGGTGATTACGTTCAGAAGCCTCCTGCCGCGCGGGGAAAGCTTTTCCCATACTATATCGATTTTCACGTGCCGGTTTTCCAGTAGAGTCCAGGCTGCACCCAGCACGTATACAAAACCGCAGCAGAAAATCATAGCCTCGCTTGCCCAGAGTGTGGGGCGGTGAAAAAGGTATCTCATTGAGACCTCATAGGAGACAATGGCCACAACGAGGAACATTATGTAGCTTGTAATTTTACCGATAAATCTTGATAATCTATCAATTACAGATAACAGGCTTTTCATTATTTTATTCCTTCCGGGAGCAAAGAAAGAGAATGGTTTTTCTTGCTAAGCAAAATTCCCCGGGTTGTGTTATTGAATTCGTCCGATTTCCTGCAGCCATTTTTTCTGAGCGTCTATTACTTTTTTCGACAGGGGACTCTTCTTTGCCCAGTCTTCCCAGACTTTTTTGGCAATATCCCGGATACTTTCAATATCCTCTTCTTTCCAGACGAGAGGAGTGGAACCTGAAGCGTTCATTTCTTTCATGGCATGAAAATCATCAATAGCGCATTTTTGTATGGTTTCCCAGTTTAATTCCCTGACAGCGGTTCTCAGTATCTGCTTGATGTCGTCCGGAAGCTTGTTCCAGGCGTCCCTGTTAATAGTAAAGTCGCTGACCGGCATAGAGCGAAATCCCGGATAGATGTAATATTTTGCCACCCTGTCGAAGTTCATCCTGTGATTAATGGAAGGTGTGGCCCAATCAGCTCCATCAACTACACCTTTATCCAGTGCCGAGTAAACCTCCTCTCCAGGCAAGAATACCACACCGGCACCCAGAATATTAAGCATGTCCGCAGTCATTCCCTGGGGCGAACGGAATTTATGGCCTCTGAAATCCTCTGGTTTGAGGACAGGGTATTTTATAAACATTGATTCTCTTCCCCACATGATAATGCCAATTGTAACTGCATTGTATGGTTCATACAACTCGTTGAGCAATTCCAGCCCTCCGCGATAGTGGAAAAAGGCGTCATATTCCCACGGTTCATCATACGCACAGAGAAAATCACTCAGTGGAGCGAATGCCGGCTCTTTCCCCGAAAAGTAACCAGGCCACACATTAATTACCTGAAGGATATTGAATTTAACCGCACCCAGAGTTTCAACTGTGGGAACTATAGCTCCCGCCGGAAAAAGTAATATCTCGAGCCGGCCTTCGGTTAATACCGGGACTCTCTCGCAAAAGTCCTGCAATATTTTATAAGGCAGCTCTCCTGCGCTCCACAGGGTCTGCATCTTCCATATAGCAGGTTTTTGCCCGTAAGCCTGGAAAGAGAAAAGAGTAATTATGATTATTACAACCGACATGATACAGTTTTTATTAATATTCAATATATCCTCCTTTTAACCCGGCTAATTCATAAATATTTTTTCTCGCAAAGTCACAAATGCAGAAATATTTTAAATTATAATTTTTCAAATAAATTACAAATAATCTCATTTAACACACAGTTTCATAAATACTGTAAAGTAATTACCATGTGTCATTGCGAGTGAACGGAGTGAACAAAGCAATCTAATAGAGCGGATTGCTTCGGCTCTGCCTCGCAATGACTATGCCTGATTTAAGCTTAATATTTAACTATATTTATGAAAAGAACCATTTAGTCAAAAAATATCATTTTAAACTTGATTGTCAAAAGTGAAAATCTCTTGAGCATTCCTGTTAAGAATTTTCCATGCTATATCGACCGCCTGAGTTTCAGTCATGTGTCCGGTTTTTACTTTATCAGCGAGAACATGAGCGATGTTTTCGCGGGCAACTTCGAGAGAGCCCCAGACATTAAACGGGACCAAGTAGTCGCCGCCGAAACCGTGAATCTTGTTGATCGGAACAGTGTCGAGCATATGAGAGAGCCCTTCACGTGCACCTTCCGGAACTATTACCTGTACCCAGGTGAGATCAAGCGAAACATTTGGAAACTGTTTGGCAAGACAAGCAGCCTCTTTCATCCAGGGGTAACTTGAATGTAATAGGTGGAATCGAATCTTAGGATACTTGAGAAACAGATTTGTTAAAAGCGCTGCGCGCGAGTTGCCCAGGATATTCCTTGGAAACGTCTGGATACCGGTATGAATGATTACCGGCAGGTTCTGTTCCTCTGCGCGGTCGAGAACACGGTGTGTTATGAAATTTTCCAGAGGCCGTGATTCACTGAGAGAAAGTGTTTCGGGGTACACCGGGTGTTTACGTGGGGTATAAATCCGTCTCAGTACACGCTCGGCTTCATCACGTGTGCTGTCCTCATAGTGAATATCTCTGAGGTAGGCATCGGCGAGTTTGAGGGCAATACGCCCTTCCTGTTTCCACCGGTCAAACTGGTTATCCAGAGCATCCAGAAGGTGATCGATGTTTCGGATAGTCCGGTCAAATTTGTTTTCCAGGTGCTCTATGCCTCCTGGCAGGTGAACATGAGTAAAGTGCCTGAAGCGGGCAACAAAATGGAAAATATTCCGGTCCATCCGCTCAAACGCTCCTGGTGCTACCATGGTGTCGATATCATTAAGAACATATTTGAATCCGCAAAGGCCTTTAAAAATTTTACTGTATATACTCGGTTTCATGAGCGAGACAATCTTGTCGGAAATATTCCTGAAGGTGCTGTCATTCAGATCCTCGATGCCGAAAAGTTTTTTTAGAGAGTGAAGTACCGCTCTGCCGTACCCGGTAAAACGAACATTTTCCCAGTAAGGCTTAATATACGACCATTTTTCTTCGAGAGACAGTATGCTGCCATCGATGCGGAGTACAAATCCACGTGTATCCCAGAACTCCTGGAAATTGGGGATAGTCATTCCCGCGCTCAGAAGGTCGTCAGAATTGTACTGAAAAAGCATTATTGCGAAATCGACATTGAGCTTGAGAAAATCTTCTTCGGTGTAAAGATGGTGTTCGTGCATGTCAACGACCTGTATAGTGTCAATCTCTGCTTTAATGCGGTTATAAAGTTCTGTGCCCGGCATGGTTTTCTCCCGTGTTTTAAAATATATTTTCAAAAATGAGAATGGACAATAAAACTATCTAACAAAATAACAGAAAGAGAAACAAGAAAAAATATTAATAAATCCTTGTGAAAGAATAATTCTTATGGGAAATTATAAGCCAGCCGTCAAGTTTCTCTATAGAAAAAATGAATAAAATAACAAATAGCAAAAAAATTAAAATTTCAGTTTGAGAAACAGAAATCTAAAGCAGAAATCAGACTGACAGAAGCACAACAAACAGATATTTATTAACCGGCTGTATAATCGAGAATTAAGCAAATATTCGTTGCCTTCTTATTATATGGTACTGGCTTTTATCTCTTTATACTCTGGATAAAAGGGGTGAGCAGGAAACTAAAACAGTCTTGATTTATGATAATGGATATTACTATATTTAATGTTGCAATAAAACAAGTATTTTGTTTTGCGGTGTAAGAATAAGGAGGAACTATGAGCCAGTCGAGACGTAAATTCATAAAGGATATAGCGGCAGCTGGTACTGTAGCGTCTGTTGGCAGCGTGGTTTCCTTAAAAGCCGCAGAATCAGAAACTAACATCAAGCAAGAGAAGAAAGACCGCTGCCCCTATTTTGACCAGCCGATGTACTGTATAGGGCAGAGCAGAACAGGCAAACCCATGTGTGAGGAATAAAGGCCCTTAAAATTTTTGACATATGGTCTATGGTTCATGAATTATTACTTATCACAATTTAATCTTCAGGTGAGAAAATATGCGTAAGCTTATAGTATTCATTACGATAGTATTTCTATTATCCGCTGCGGCGGAACCATTGACGCAGGGATTTGGAAAGAAAATAGTTTTTCTTCCGTTTTATGATGAAAGTAATTACCGAGGCCCCTGGGATCTGAGATACGATATACCGGAGATGCTCGGGGATATGGTTGGCGGGGCGGATGATTATTTTTATATTGTGCCAATGGATACGGTCAGGAATATAATGTTCAAGCCGGAGAAAAAAAGTAGAATCAAAAAGTTTCTAGGATTATTCATGAATAGAAAGAGACCACAGAAAATATTGACCGATTCGGAAATTACTACGGTAGCACGTAAACTCGACGGTGATTTTGTCATTACCGGGGTAATTTCTGATTTCAATATGAGGCGTGTAAAAGCTACAGAGCCGATGGTCGGTGGTTACGGATCGTATAATACAAAAGTAGGATTCGAACAGGTTCGTGTTCTGAGAGTTTCTGATGGCAGACCTCTTGGATCAGTTAAGGGGGATGATTCCAAGAAAAGCCGTGGGCTGGGACTTGAACTATTCGGAAAACCCCGACGGCTTGACCTTGAATTCTACAGCCTTGACAGCCTGGACTTCGGTTCCAAGCGGTTTATCAATACCCTTTTAGGTCAGACTACAGTGGAAGCGCTGAACAAGGTTAATAAAGAATTACACACGATAATCACAAAGCCGGATTCTAACTGGTATGAAGCGAAAAAATTCAGGGTGTTGTCCATTGACGCAGGTATTGTGGTTATAAATGCCGGTTCTGAGGATGGTGTGTCGCCGGGAGACGAGTTTACCATTTTCACTTCTGAATCGGGAGTCCGGGTAGGAAAAATTAGAGTTATTGCAATTTGGTCCCCGCATGTTTCAAAGGCCGAGATTCTGGATGGAAAAGATGAGATCAGGCCTGAAGACAGAATAATGCCGGAATAATGAATTTTATTGTTAAACTTACTATCAGTATAATTGTTATTGTCTTTTGTACCCGGATAGGGAAACAGTTCCCCTCTATCGCAGGCCTTATTGCCACTATGCCTTTGACAGGTTTCATTGTCCTTGTCTGGCTCTATTTAGATACTTCGGCGAATAATGATGTTATAGTACGGTACACAAAAAGCGCTATGTGGGGAATTCTCCCCAGCATCTTATTTTTTCTGGCAGCTTTTGTTTGCTTCAAAAAAAATATTTCACTTCCTGTTGCACTATCGATCGGTTTTGGGTGCTGGCTGATTGGAGCCTTTTTCCACCAGTGGTTTTTGAATTAGATGTAAGCTTTTCGGGGCATACTGCCTTACTTTCCCGGTTTTCATTTTCTGCTTATCCTTACAATACAGGCGTTTATTATAACTGAAAAAGTATGGAGTTATCATACCGGATAACTGGCATATGGTTATAATGGAATGCTTATACCACAGAAAACAGGTGACGGTTTTTTCTGCTTGGGTGATAATAAGTAAGGGAAGCGAATTTTGCAGGAAGGTAAAAAACAGTATATTTGTACACAAAACAAAAGTGCTCTTATTGACGAATTGAGTATGTTAATAAGGGGGAAGTAAGAATAAACTATAACAAGAAAACGTCAAATAAGAGCACTTCTGCTATTTTCCCCGACAAGGGCGCTTTTTAAATTTTCCCTGCGGGGTTTCTATGTAATTATACTACCGGCTGTTTCAAAAAGTTCCTTAAAAATTTTAAAATCACCCCAAATAAATGTTTTTTTTCAAATACAACTCAACAATCACATCTTTATTGCGGGCACTTTTTTTAAGTATAAACATTATATTGTTTAAAAAATATTGCTTTTAGATAAGATGCAGTGTTATATATTGGTATAAAATACTGGAACCGTCCCATATTATAAGTGACAGGCGGAATAATCTATGGAAACTAAAGCACTTGAAAAAGCCAAGAGAGAGATCAGCAATGTTGTTGTACAATCATCCTTTCCAGAGGAACCGTTTCATTCCATAAATACTCTTGAATGGCTTTTAAAGCTAAAGCCCGATGCTGACGATGCACTTCAGATAGCCGCACTCGGTCATGATATTGAGCGGGCATATAATGATAAAAGAATACAGTCCGCGGATTATGAAACCTATAACGAATATAAACAGGCACACGCTCTCAACAGCGCGCAGATTCTTACAGGGATAATGGAAAAATGTGGTGTTGATCAGGAAATTGTCGATAATGTGGCCCATCTTGTGGCTCACCACGAAATGGGAGGCGACGAACGTGAGGAGTTACTGAAAAACGCCGATACCATTTCTTTTTTCCATGTCTGCCTGCCTCTTTTTTTCGACCGGAAAGGTCCCGATACAACCCGTAAGAGGTGCGTATGGGGATATAAAAAGCTTCCGGAAGAGCTCAGAGAAATCGTGGCAGAATTAGATTTTATGGATGAGGAACTCAAAAGTCTTGTTAGAGAGGCACTTGGATTGGAATAATAAGCACCAAGCAGTAAAATAAATGTTGGTTTTCTCATGTGTCCAATTATTTAAAAGGGGGTAGAACGAATGAAAAGAGTCATTGGCGCAACAGCATTGCTTGTTATTCTTGGAGCAGCGGTTATCATTTCAGGCTGCAGCCAGGTAGATGAAGCCACCGTACGGGAGATTGCCCGGGAAGAAGCCATGAATGCGGTCGATTCGTATACCAGAGCTTTTACACCGGATAAATTCGGATTCGGGGTTGCCTGGGAGAAAGAATGGTCTTATGCGCAGGGTGTGAAGACCGGTAATATGATTTTTGTTGCCGGCCAACTTGCTCACGGACAAAAAGTAGATGAAAACGGTATGCCTGAATTTCTGATGGGCGATTTCGAGCAGCAGTTACGCGCCACACTTGAGAACGTAAAGGCCGTTCTTGCCAATTACGGCGCCACTATGGACGATGTGGTGTTCCTCCAGAACTTCGTAGCCACCGAAACGAGAAGCGGTAATAAAGCAGGTAATTACAACCCTATTGCTTCCAAACTGATTAGCGAATATTTCCCCAACGGGCTGCATGCCATGACTTTTGCCGAAGTCGCAGGTCTTTATGGAGATGCTCAGCTTGTCGAATCGAATGCCATAGCGATAGTCAACAAGTAAGAGAATATACATCGGAATAATCGGGGCGGGCCGAAAGGTTCGCCCTTTTTTACATAACACCGCAGAAATATAGGCCAAATTATTTTTAACTGAAAACATATGATTATATGTGCCTTAGAAAAGAAGCAGGCTACACGTGTAAAATATTACTTGACAAGCTAACGAATGTTAGTTATATTAGCCAGTGCAGAAAACAGAAGTGAAGGCAAGAAAAGCAAAAATTTTTACCCATGATGCTAACATGCGTTATGCATAATCAATACAATAATAACATGCGTTAGGGATAGGGCCGCCCCAACCCCCGGAAATAACAATTCAGAATGGCCGTGGCCGGGCGGCTCCTTATCCTGAAATAACTAACCACGGATTAAACATTGAAAGAAACAGGGAATAGTGGGATTTAATGCTGATATAAAGCGGTCGAAAAATGACTGTATCTTTTTCGGGCAGAGATATTTCCCTCATCTTGTCACTCAGAAATGCGCGCCTTTCCACCGAAGCCTCGTCAAGATTGTCGAGGAGTCAAGGTGCGACCGGATATCCATCCTTGCGCCGCGGGGCCATGCTAAATCAACATGGCTCAGTATCATTTATCCTATCTGGAAAATCGTCAACAACAGGGACATAAAGATAATTATCGTATCGGATACAGGGGACCAGGCAGAGATGTTTTTAAGGGCAATAAAAGACGAACTGGAAGCAAACGAGCGTATGATTGAAGATTTTGGGGCGTTTTACCAGAAACCCAAAAGCGGAAGTCCCAATGTCTGGAAGGCTGGTGATATTACGGTTATCAGATCGTCCCGCGCAAAGGAACCGACAATAGTTTGCGGGGGAACTGGTAAACGTATTGTGGGACGTCGCGCCGACCATATTATAGTTGACGACCCTCTGAACGATGAAAACACCGAAAACGAACGTCAGCGGAGAAAAACGCTTCGCTGGTTTCGCAAAACGCTCACGCCCATCCTGAATCCGGAAACTGGAAAGATAATAGTCATAGGAACAAGAAAACATCCGGATGATCTTCATTCGGAACTTGGGAGAAACAGACGATACAGACAATTAGTGTTTAAAGCGCTTGATGGGGATAAACCATTGTGGCCGGAACGCTGGCCGAGAAAACGTCTTCTCAGGGAAAAAGAGGAGATAGGATCGCTTGTGTTTGCCCAGGAATACCAGAATGAACCAATAAACGAAGAAACAGCATATTTTCGCCGCGGATGGATAGAGCGTTGCTACGATTATAATGCATGTATGCTTAAAAGTTACAACGGCGAAATGTCCGTATTTACCGGATGGGATCTGGCGCTGGTTGCGAACCATGAGCGGGCGAAAGAACATGATACCGATTACACGGTTGGAATGACCATTGCGCTGGGAAATGATGGAACACGTCATGTCATCGATATTTTCCGGGAACGGGGTCTCACTCCCGGACAGGTTCTCGCGTCTATCAAGCACCGGGCGAAACTCTTGAACCCAACATTAATCACTATCGAGAACAATCTCTTTCAATGTCTCTACGAACAACAGCTTATCTCGGAGACGGATCTTCCGGTAATGGGACATACAACGGGGCGGGAAAAGATGGACGTTTTCAAAGGCGTGCCGTCACTCTCAATTCATTTTGAGAACGGTAAATACAGCCTTCCAAGAGGAGATGAACGATCTGCAAGGCTGGTGGATGTGCTTGCCAATGAGCTTGTGGGCCTTGGTGTAGAAACACACGATGATATGGTCATGGCACTCTGGATAGCTGAGTGTGGTATAAGAAAAATACGTGACAACGATGCGAGACTTGAAATTATCGATGATCCAACCTGGTGAAAATAAAGTTCCAGGATCAAAATTTCAAAGTGCAAATAATAAACCTTCAACTTTGAATCTAAATCCTTGAAAGGAGAGGGAATGAGTTTTATTGAAAACAGATTGTTCGGCCGGCAGCAGACCGCTTCGAACACGCTTGGCTCAGAGGATATTCTACCGGAGTCTACTGATGAGCGCCGCTCGAACATTATCAAACTGTGGACGTATTACAACGGCAGGGACGCTACAACGGGGAAAAGCCAGTGGAGCTATCTTTACGAACGTTTCGAAACACTGCCGAAGCGCGAGATAGAGGATATAGAAAATCACACGCGTATCTGCACCGACCGGCTGAGACGGTTGATGGTCAATTCCTGGCGCGGATTCGAGTTTGACGACGAACAGACCGGAAACTCGGTCATGGAAGTTTTCGAGCGCAACAGTTGGCCTCACCTGTTAAATCTCATTTCACTGTACGGCAAAGTTACCGGCGACGCTTTCATAAAACTTGTGCCAATGCCATCCGATTCACAATTCGGACCGATCCGTCTAATACTTCTGGACACAGAATCCGTTGAAATTGACGTATCGCCGCATGACCGGAATAATGTCAGGTACATTACGGTTTCCTATGACTTTTTTCAGAACGATGGGAACGCCTCGCACGGTTTAAGAAGACATTCATACAAAGAAATCATTGATAATACAAGTGTTACAGCGTTCCTGGACGGTGAATATACGCCTGATTACTCCTATGATCACAACCTGGGTTTTATACCTATCGTACATATCAGGAATCTCGATTCAGGAGGCGGAATATATGGTGAGTCGTTAGTAGGTCGTCTCGTTGATGCGCAGGACACGATCAACATGCTTGCCGGCGATCTTTTGGATATCGTACGCTACGATGGACATAAAACCACCATTTTCCAGAATGTACATATCGACAAGGGAGCATCACGGGACGGTCTTACCGCCGGAGAAATTGATCTGTCGATCGGCAAGGGACTTCTGGTGAAGGGCGATGGAAAGGTATACAAACTCGAGCAACAGCACGACCTGGGATCAGCATTACAGGAATACGAAAGGAAACTTGATGCGTTCTATGATCTTGCCGGAGTGCCTAGGTTTTCGCGGGATATCGTGTCTCATCTCGGTAATCTGAGCGGGCATGCCATTGAACGCATGTATCAGGACGCAATCGATTCCACCCGTGAGGCACAGGGGCTATATGGAGATTCGTTTTGTGAACTAACGCGGAAAATCTCGATTATGCTCGGGCTCGAGCCCTCTGGTGTACAAGTGCTCTGGAATACAGACGTTATTCCCCCCGATGTTAATACGCTCATCCGTGAACAGCAAGCTGGTGTCCGATCGATACGGTCGGTTATGCGAAAACTTGGAATTAGTGATGTGAACGGAATGATAAGGGAAATTGAGAATGAGATGGACTTCTATAAGAGACTTGAACTGTCTCAAATGAATTATTCAACTGCTGTAAGCGATTAAACACAAAACTTTTTGGAGGAAGTATGCCGCAATTTACAGAGGAACAAGTAGAGGAGATAGTGCAAGAGGAGGTCGCGAAAACAGAAAAATCATTCGGCGGCACATTCAAGCGGCTAAAAAGTGAAAACGAAGAACTTAAAGCCCGGAATGATAATGCTGTTGAAGAGTTCGACTCGACCCAGAAAGAAATGCAACTGCGGATGGAGGAACTTGAAAGCCTTTTATCCGAAAGAACAAAGCAGATCTCCGAATTCGCCGTACGAAGCGAATTCCAGAGGCAGTTGAAGGAAAAGGGATATGTGCCGGAACGGTTTGTGGATTTGAGTTCCATTGAATATTCTGATGACCCGGAAACACTCAGGGCCAATGTTTCAAAAGCCTTGGAAGAGGGCCGCAAAGAGTTTGAAAATACACTCGGCGAGTATGGAATCACTCTCCCGCATTCAGGGCAACCGCCGGTTAATCCCACGAATCCTCCGAGCCGTGACACCAAAACGGCTCAAGATATGAAGCGCGCTTCATCGAAAGAAGTACTCAAGGATATGATGAACCGTGGGCTAATCAAGTAAGCGGCAAATATTTTAAGAAAGCCCCGGCCCGCTGTCCTGCTAAAAACTGCACAATGCGGCGGAATCTTTTCTCTGAAAGATGGGGACCTAAAAATTAGTAAACATACTTAATGAAAGGAAAGCAACATGGGAGCAGAACCAGGATTTCTCTCAAGCCATACAGCAACAACTGGCACATCATTTGCCCAGAACTCACCGGACCTACAGGTGACAAACGGTGAAACATCAGTGACTGCATGTCAGCTCTTGAGCATCAATCCCAATGACGGAAAAGGATACAAGTGCGATCTCAATACCATTAACTGTGTTCCCGCGGGATTTGTCGCAACGGATAATCCGCTGAGTACAAATATTGATGACACGACCAAAATAACCCTTATTCGCCAGGGGCGTATTAAAGGATTTTCAGGACTGGTCCCCGGCGCACTTTATTATCCCTCTGCGGACACTCCAGCCGCTATTGTCCCGGAGCGAACCACAGCTGGTCCTGTTATCAGTGCGGTTACTGCGACGACAGGTTCAGGTTTCCTCAGAAATGTCCACATAAGAGCGGGGCACAGGCCTGCAGCCGGAAACTGGACAATTACATTCCCAACAGCGACAACCTGCACCATCACACCGCCGGGAGGAAGCGCCGGTTCCGCAACAACTGTGGCTGACAGTACAGCTTACAACGGGACAATAACCGGCGCGGAGGACCTCTATATCGAGACGGCAACTCTTTCCAGCAGCGATGCTGCGACTATTACAGTATCATATTCAACAGCAGCTGCCTGTGTGGAAACCCTCGATTCACCTTCCAATGCCTTCACCGCTTTTGCTCCTTTGACTGGAATGGCGGGAAAAATTATTGCCAATG
>JABHYP010000791.1 GCA_018656855.1 Candidatus Latescibacterota bacterium
ATGCCGGATAGTGTCCGATTTCACATGCGGGACATTTCCCGCACCAGATTATCGGATCGACCGCAACACGGTCTCCCGGATTAAATCCGGTTACATTGTTACCGATCTCCGCAATCGTACCTACAAATTCGTGACCCGGAACAAGCGGTAATTTGGTGCGCGGATGAAACTCACCGTTAAAGATATGCTGATCGGTTCCACAGATACTTGCAAAGGAAACTTTAACAAGCACCTCGGAATCACCAATTTCAGGTTCAGGTATATCCTGCCATTGAATTTTTTTATATTCAGTCAATACAGCAGCTTTCATAATTATAAATCCTCGCTTTTATACTTTTTAATCCGGTATGTTATAACGTTATAAACACCCAATATCGTAATAATTTTTCTGTCGGTCACCTTAAATCCTTAACGGCTATATGGTCCATGTCACCGAAATCCTGGTTTTCGCCACCCATCGCCCAGATGAAACTGTAATTTGTGGTTCCTGCGCCCGAATGAATTGACCAGCTTGGAGAAATAACAGCCTGGCCATTTTTCACCACGATATGACGTGTCTCGTCCGGTTTGCCTATAAATTTGAACATCGAAGCGTCATCATCAAGATCGAAATACATGTATATTTCCGACCTGCGTTCGTGTGTATGAGCCGGCATGGTATTCCAGACACTGCCCTCTTCCATCAGCGTGCACCCCATAACGAGCTGGCAGCTTTTCACTCCGCCGGGATGAACATACTTGTAAATTGTTCTCTCATTACATTCTTTGCTGCTGCCAAGTTTGACCGGTTCGGCAGCTTGGATGGTGATATGAGTTGTCGGGTATGACATGTGTGCGGGATAACTAAGAATATAGAATTTTGCCGGATTATCAGCTTTAGCACTTTTAAATTCGATATCTTTGCTGCCACGGCCGATGTAAAGAGCCTCAAATTTAACAAGGCTGTACGTTTCACTGTCAACGGTTATAGAGCCATCGCCGCCGATGTTAATCACGCCTATCTCGCGCCGCTGTGCGAAGTATTCAGCTTTCAGTTCTTCTCCGGCTACAAGTTTCAATCCGCCGCCAGTCGGTGTCGCGGAACCGATGATAGCCCTGTCAACATCGGAATAAAGCAGAGTTATCTCTCCCGGTTTGAAAAGATTGTCCACCAGCATTTCTTTTCTGAGTTCAGATGTGTTCATTCTTTCGAAACGAATCGGATCAGGCACATAACGTACTTCCATGTTGTTTCTCCTTTGAGATGTAAAATATTGCTATTTTATTTCGAAAATATAGGTTAAAAGTTTCATGTTGCAAGTTCAAAGTTTAAGATTTTTTAAATTCAAAGTTTTTTCTTTTGTCGCAAAAGATAATTGGTCGCCGTGTAGGGGTAATCCTATGTGATTACCCCAAATATTTGAACCAGGATTCCCGGGATTAGAAGGATTATTATGATTGAATAAAATCCGGAAAATCCAACAAATTGTCAAAATTCAGAATAATATTTCAAGATTCCTTACCGAATTCCCGCGAAGCGGCAATCCTGGATCATAAATCGATAACAAATGAATACGAATCTAATAAATTAATATAATACATTGGAATAAATTAACCTTCACTTTCTATCTTCTACCTTTGTGCTTCTTCTACCTTATCCCTTTTGCCTCTTGCATGTTTGAAAGCAGTAAACTATACGCTTTTAAGCATATTCACGCAATACGGCATTATACACATCCAGTATTTTTCCGGCCACGACCCCATACGAAAAACGTGATCGCGCCGATTCGGCAAGCGATTCGGAACTCATTATCCCCTCTCCATCAAGGACTATTAGAATCGCGTGCGCCAGAGATTCCGGATCCCTTGGTGGAACAAGAATACCCATTCCTTCCAGGACAATGTCTTCCGGTCCTCCGGACATGGTCGCAACAACCGGCCTTCCGCAAGCAAGCGCCTCTGCAGCCACGAGGCCAAATCCTTCCCTGATGCTCGGAAGAACGAGCAGATCCGAAGCGCGTATCCATGCCGGAATCTCCTCATGGGGCATTCTTTCCACTATCCTGACAGCATGGCTGACACCTGCGCTGTCGATGTGTTTTTTATAACGATTCCGGTCAGAACTGTCCGGCCTGGCGCCCAGAAGTATGAGTTCACAGTCCGGTTTTTTCTCAAGTACCGCAGGCATAGCCTGAATAAGATACTCAATACCTTTAACCTCAAAAAAATTACCGGCAAACAAGATGCGATTACGGCGGGGTTAAAGGCCGAGAAGCTCCGAATTTTGCTCCTTATCGCCGGGAGTAAGAAATGACAAATCGATACCGTTGGGAATCACAACCGTTTTTGTAGTCACACCAAGCACTCTAAGGATTTTTGTGAGATAACTGCTGACACAGATAATTCTTTGAGCCGAATTCAATGCTTTCACTATGCCGGGTTTCAGGGCGGATTTCATTGCAAACAGGTGCAGGCCGCTTCCGTGAGCGGTAATTATAACAGGAAACCTGCCGCCGAATGCTTTTACTGCCGCTCCCCCCTCAGGAAAAGCATTATGTGCATGTATAATATCACATCCTTTAAAAAAGGACCTGTCGGCAAGGCGAAGAGTGGCTGCCATGCTCGATGGATAGAGACGCTGCATAAACCACCTGGGAAAACCAAGCGCAAAGGGCCTTAACACCGGATATTTTTGATGTGCGTCATTCGAACGGCTTTCGCCAAACCAGTAGTGGTTCGCGATTGGAGCTATCAATCTCACCTCACAGTGACCGGCGAGACTGTCAAGCTCCTCTTTTACGAATATACCTGCAGTTGGATTGCGCTTTGTTGGAAACACTGTCGATATCACGCCTATTCTCACATTCAATCCTCGAAAATATATTCTAAATTCCAGATTCTAGATTTTTTCCTTTTCTCTTTTGCCTTATGCCTTGCTACTTTGCCCCTTATAAACATTTCATTCGTTATATCGAATCAGACATTATCCCCGGAAAACATTCTTGTTTATTCGCGATATTACATGCTTGACATCCGAAAGGCGAGGAACCAAAACTTCGGTTAACTTAAAATCCGAATCTTTTACGAACCATGCGACCTGATACATAAACCACACCACACTCATCAGTGAAAATGACAGAGTCGCCCCGCTTACTCCTATCTCAGGTACAAGAGCAATATTCAGTCCCAGCCCCAACAATGCGGCAATAAAAGGGGCACAAATTATTTTCAACGGATAGGTATGCCCCCAATAATAATTGTTAATAACACTTCCTGCATTCACGGCGATTATTCCCGGCAGCATGAGCAATAAAGGGTTATAAGCAGCCATATACCTGGAACTTGAAATAATTAAAATTAGAGTTTTTCCGATAAGAGCGCAAAAAACTGCGAATCCAACTGATACAAGAATAATATTGCGTGTAACCAGCATGGTCATTCTATAGCCGGTACTATCGTCCCGTTGAACGATATGCGAATAGAGCACGGTTCCCGCTACATCCGCACCTCTCTGAAACAGGGCAAACACCCTGAAGCTTACCGAAAACATCGCCACCATAATCCATCCTTCTTCACTGGAACCGGTTAACGGTTTGATGGAAAACACATGGATGTTTGTCATTAGAAACATTCCCAAAACAGCTATCCACGCTCTTACGCCGATTTTCCCGGACATACGGAATACATTAAAAGAAGGACGAAAAGTATGTCCATTAGTAATAATACTCGTAATGAACGCCCACAGAGCACTCACAACCGAAGTAATTACCAATGCTGCAACAACAAAATTAAGTCCAAATCTGAAAATGACAAGAAAAATAATATCGAGAATGAGAAACAGTGATACCCACAGAACAAAAGTAAGACCATAAAAGAACATCCTGTGATTAACCAGGAGAAGGGATTGCCAGTTATTACGTGCAATAAGGGCTATGCCTGTGATAAATATTACAGGAAGGTAGCGTGAGGGAAATCCTAAAACATTTCCTTCGAATACCGGGGGAATCAGCGAGAGAGAAAACAGCAGTACCAGTCCGAGTGTAACGCTGTACCAGAACCCGTTAGCGGATAAAACAGGTATGATATGCTTGTCATTTCCTGCGATGTTCATGCTCGAGAGGCGCAGCCAGTCACCCATAAACAAAGCAAGAAAAAGTGATGAGCGCATAACAAGGAAAAAGACACCGTTATCAGCTTCATCAAGGAATAAGTAAATAAGTTTATTATTAATGAACGAGAGAACAAACACAACGATGTTTGCTCCCATCGCGATAGAGAAACCCCTGAGAAAACCCATAACGTTTTAGTATTAATTGTTTATGCGCAAGAAACGAACCATCTGCTCAACTTTCCGTCTGTTTTCCACGGTAAGCTCGGTAAGTCTGTTGAAGAATTCAATAATTAAAATGGTAACAATTGAGAAGAAAATGGAACCGGCGCCCGCAACAAGAACAATGAGTTTGCGTTTCGGGCGGAATTTCTGCTGCGGCGGTCGTGCACGATCGAGGAAGGTAATGGTAGATGTAATGTTCACCTGTTCGATCCGGGATTCTTCGTAATGCTGTCTTAACAATTGTTCCAGCATACCGAGAATTTCAACACGCCGGGTCAATTTGGCATACTGCAGGGTTAAATCAGGTGCTTCCTGTAAGGGTACAAACAGTGACTCTCTTCCCTCTCGGGAAGAACCGAACCGCATATTGTGCAGCATATCCTCACGGAATTTAATTGTGTTAAGAAGTCCACGAACAAGAGGATGCGAATCGGAGAAGGATTTGGATCTGTATTCTTTCAGGGTGTTCTCCTGCTGCATAAGCTCCAGTTCAAGTTCAGCGGATACCGAAATCGCCACACGCTGCTGCTGGTATGGTGAAATCGCTTTGGTTTTAAGCTGAAATTCCTTGAGTTCTGCCTCTGCCTGCCTGAGAGCCTCTTCATTTTCATGGATCTGCTGTTCAATGAAATCGGCGCGATCTTTTGCTTTACGCTGGTTAATCACCTGCTTAAGTGAATCGAGGGCGCCGACATACATATTGGCCATAGCCGCAGCTCTCAATGGAGTTTTTGCCTGAACCTCGACCTCAATTAATCCTTCTTTTGTAAGCGAAATTTCAGTTAATCTCTTTAGAATTGCACGGGCTTGATCACGATTTCTCACTCCATATTCTTTAACAAGATTGAACTTGTCAATAATAGAAATCATGACTGTTTCGCTCTTTAGGATTCCGATGGCAAGGTCTACCGGAGACCCTTTGGAGCCAAGTTGCAGTTTTGTAACCGGTAAAGATGAAAGCATATCGGAAAAACCGAAAGCCTGTTTCGTTTCCTGCGGAGGCAGCATGAGTGCGACGCTTTTGTAATACTTTGGAAGAATCAAGCTAAAAACCGCAGCAAGAATTGTTACAATAATAAAATTCCAGAAAATAAATTTCCGCGCTTTAGAAATGAGGAAGAAATAATCCATTAAATTAATATCTTTGCGCTCCATATAGGCTCCGTATTACTTCTAAGGTTCAGGCCGGTACAATTATTTTATGTTTAATTCTTAATAATACAACAATATATTTTTATTTCGTGAAAACATTTCGAGCAATAATAATGATAGTCGCAACATCAGCAAAAACCTGTGATGCATTCATAAAAACTTCCCAGTAATCAACTGGTTCTTTTTCCGGAATGAGAATGGTGTCGCCGCCCTCGATTATCGCTTTTTTCGTTGGTTTGAGCCGCTGACCTGTTTTGGCCTTTATGATTCTTACTCCTCTTTTTCTTGCATCCCAACTATAACCTCCGACCTGGGAAATATAATAATCAACATCATTATCTTCACTAATTCTCACTAGTCCCGGTTCAAGAACTGCCCCAAGAACATTGACCAACTGGCGTTCAAGGGGAATAAAAATATGATCTCCCGACTGGAGAATAATATCATGCGACAAATCGTTTTGTCTGAACAATTTAACAAAATCAATGGCAATCAAGCCTTCCACAGTTCGTGCACGCAGCTTAAAATATGCATATTCTTCTTCACTCATATCCGCTACTTCCATCAAACTCAACCGCTCAAACTCAAGATCTCTCAATGCGGAAGTAGTCTCTCTTATTATTCGAGCTTCCTCAAGATTCGCTCGTTCGGTGAAATTTCCTGCCATCCGGATGATATCTGTTAATTTTGTAACATTAGGTGTAATTGCATACTCACCAGAGAATTTCACCTGGCCGTCAACAACAACGTTTGCAAGAACCTTATAATCAAACTTTGTCTGTACAAACAACCGGTCAGACTCTTTCAAGAAATAATTAGGATTGTCAGGATTATTCAGGAGGGCATCATAAAGATCAATAGAAGTATATGTAATATCTTTACCATCATCAGTAAAGCGAGCCATTGTTGCATTTGAAGTGTCCGCAATTGTAGTTAGTCCGCCCCCGAAAGCCACCAGTTCTTTGATCCTGTCACCGGATTTAAATTCATATATTCCCTCGTTGTTAACCTCACCTCTTACAATTATATCCCCCATGTACGGCGGAATGTGTATTTCGTCCCCCCCTGACAAATAAGGATTGGCATCGATATCCCCAATTTTTTCAAAACGTAAAAGGTCAACATTTATCTCTTCATTTCCCCGGTGAATGGTTATAGCCCGTTTGCTCGATCCCTTTTTTTCATCCTCAAGAATATCCTGATTCCGTAAAATCAAACCTGCTTTGTCTTCTTCATAGACAATTTTGGTCTCTGGAGTCGTTATTTCCTCCTCCGTTCGCCCCAATTCAACTTCCACTCCTTCGTCCAATAAATCAGAAACACGCAATAAAGGATGAGCGTTATACATACCTGGTTTTTCAACCACACCTGATATATACACCCTGAAACGCCTCGGTTCAATCAGGTAAACGTGTACATCTATCCCTTCATATTTCCGGTTTACTGCCTGTATTAATTTTTTTTTGGTTTCTGTCAGCGAGATATCAGAAACCTCCACCATACCAACTGTTGGGATAATCACATTCCCTTCAGGGGAAACGCGAAGTGGGTAATTTATATCAAGTTCTCCCCAGAGATATACTCCGATTAAATCACCGGGACCTACAATGTAAACGTCGGGATCAATTTTTCTATCAATAAGAATTTCAGAATATAGCGGAATATCCATAAGCCTCTGTGATGGAAGTTGTTCCATCAATCCTCTTGATTCTCCTTCCTGAAAAACCTTTGGCACCCTCACGTCTTCAATATATTTTTCCGTTTCACCTGCCGGTTTTTGAAGGTAAGATCTGATTCGAGGAGCTGTATCATAATCAGACATCTGCGCCCATACAGTCGTGGAAAAAACGATAAGGACAATAAAAAACAAGTGTGACAAAAAACATTTTACCGAAATAAAATTCACTACTGAGGCCTCCTAATATATCCGCTAATTATTGATATCTAATTAATCTATCCAAGATAAATGTATATGAACTCTAAGTCAAATATTAAATACAAAGAACGCCACAATTCTATCAACGGTGGCCAGAACAATAATAATTTAAACCTGAGCCTGTAAAAAATAATTTTTACAATATCTTTATAATACTAAGCATTACAACCGTTTTTTATAGAGGCTACAACGTATTTATAACATTTTCATACTGATACGATATTATTGAAAAGAAATATTGCATTTAGAATGTCATCGTAGTCCATCCGGTTTTCAACATTTCGGTCAGGGGAACGCCCATGCCTTTTACCTCGATACCGAGTTCTCTTAGCCTTTCAGTGACACCATACATGTTGGCACAGGCGATACAGGCCTGTATTTCAACACCGGCATTTTTCATTTTTTTAAGATAGTCCTGAAGTTCTTTATCTTCCGCAAGTAGTTTCGATGACGGTCCCCAGACAACAAATCGAACCCTGTCAAACCAGCCCTGTTTCTTGGCGTTATAGGTATACATGTATACCATTTTTATGGCAACATCCTTATCTCCGCTTGTCCAGACAACAAGAAGTTTTGACGGTTCCTCAGCCTTTTTTTCCTGGGCGTTAAGAAAAGTAAAATGCGAACATGTAAAGATAACCATTAAGGTCAGCAAAACTAAAACACTCAGATAAACTATTTTTTTTCGATTCGGCGCCATTTGTAGCCTCCTTTAATAACATTTATAATTGAATGATAAACCTGATGGAATATGATGTGCAAAGGCACAAAGGGACAAGGGATAAGAAAGAATTGCCGCCAAAAGGCTCAAAATGAAAAAAGACAGTAAGGTATGAGTATATATTGAAATATGGAATATTGAATTTAAGTTAATCAACCAGTTTATTTTGTATTGCTTAACGGATTATCTCCATATTGTATTTCATGTTCATTTTATCAAGAATACGGGAGCTATATGTGCTGATAGTTTTTACACTCAAAGAAAGTTCGTCTGAGTTTTCCTAAAGAACCTGTTTCAATCCTTTGTGAACAATCGGATGATCATCAACGAAAAGTATTTTATCATCTATACTCTCCATTTTCATTTGGGCCAGTAATTATTTTGAAATTATATGGTTTATTACCGAGCCCATTACGCCTCACGTATCCTCCAGTTTTCCATCCACTTATACTTGGGCGGCAGGTAAGCTCCTAATGTTTTATCGGCCATGCGTGAAAGTTTTTTGAGAATTTTCCCGTCGTCTTTCATAAATTCCGGACGCCAGATGGAATCAAGCGCATCCCAAACTTCGCCGTTAGTATTCAGAGACGGCAGCACTGACGATATATCCTCGTTCTGCCAGAGGTAACGAAATGCAGCCTTCGGGTAACTTATTCCCCTGTATTCGGGATCAAGATAACCGAGGTACTGAGCATAAGCCACCATAGGATCGCCGCCCATGGGCTTGATGGCGAGGACGCCGATTCCCTTTTCGCGGCAGAGCGGAATGACTTTGCTGTAGGTATCCGGCTTATCTTTCCACCATGCTTTGTTGTGGTGGAAATTTATGGGCATCATAATATAGTCGATGGGAAAATGTTCCGCCGCATAAAGGATTCCCGATTCTATATGCGCAACCACTCCGACCGCGCGGATTTTCCCCTCCTCTTTCATTTTCAAAAGTAAATTAAGGTCATCATCGCCTTTTAAATAATCAGATTCGCTGTCACGGTACACAATGCGGTAGAGATCAATATAATCGGTGTTAAATGTCCTGAGCGCTCCTTCGACTTCCGCCCGAACATCCTCCTCGACAGCCACAAGCGAAATTTCCACCTGATGACGCTTGCCTGCAAGCGATTTCGACATGGGTTTGAACTGGTGATAAGTGCCGTGGTCGTATATGTCAAAAAGCGTTACACCGTTCTCAATACCTTCCTGTATCTGGCGGTCACGGCGTTTTTCGTCCTTGAGGTTCTCCTTTGAAAGATGCGACCCGAAACCGAGACGGCTCACAGTAATACCCGATTTCCCCAGCGGGC
>JABHYP010000792.1 GCA_018656855.1 Candidatus Latescibacterota bacterium
AGCTTCATTGAGGCAAGCGCACTGTATTCATGGGACGGGAATTTACTCCTGAGTTCCTCAAACGCTGCGCCGGCCGCATCCAGATTTCCCCTTTCCCTTTCCGCCATGCCTTCCCAGTAAAGAGCGAAGGGAACGTGCTCGCTTTCAGGATACTTCTCTGAAAGCTGACGGTACGCCGCTATCGCCTCATTGTAATTCTGTATGTTGTAGAACAGGTCACCCTTCTTTAGCAGCATGGTAGCGGCGATCTTTCCCCCGGGATGTCCTGCAAGGTACTCATCAACAAGGCCGATTGCCCTGTTTACCTGTCCCTTGGAAAGGTACGTTTCCATTATACCGGTCATAGCATCACTCGACAGGTCGGAGTCGGGAAACTCATTAACAACACGCATATAAATACTGTTCGCACGATCATAGTCACCCATATTGTAATAACAGTTGCCGATTTGAAAGAGAGCATCATCGGCTAATTCGGATGGTTTGCCAATAGTCCTGAATATCTGAATGGCCTCGTTATATCTTTCGAGCTTAAAGAGACTTGTTCCCTTCATATTCTTTGCGTCATCAACAAGGTCAGAACCCGGATAATACGTAATAACCCGGTCATAAGCGGAACCTGCCCTGGCAAAAGCATCCATACGGTAGTAAGCCTGTGCTATCTGGTAAGCGGCTCTGGGTGAAAAAGAAGTATTCGGATAAATATTGAGCATGTTCTGATACGCTGCGACAGCCTGAGAAAACCTTCCTGTTACAAAGTAGCAGTCTCCTATGCGGTAGGCCGCATCAGAAGTGAGTTCCGAATCGGGATAGCGTTCAACAAGCCGCGAAAAAACATCGATAGTTGTACTGTAATCTCCCATCTTGAACGCTGACCAACCGAAACCATAAAGAACCTCTGCGGTTTTAGAAAATTCCGGATAATCTTCGAGTATCTTTGCATAGCGCTGCCTGGATTCATCATAATTATCGAGACTGAAGAGCGTTTCGGCAAGAATCATATTGCCCTCGGCAGCGTACTTATGATTGGGAAAAGACCTGACAAACAATTCTGAGGTTTTCATTGCCATCTCATAGTTATTCATCTCATACTCACAAAACGCCTTCTGGAACAGCGCGATGGGATACGAGCGTGCTCTTCGATAGGACTCCGTAACTTCGGTAAAAGCTATCAATCCAGACTCATAGTCATCTCTTTCCAGAACACACTGTCCGTACATTGTAAGGGCATCGGCCTTGTTTTCGCTTTTGGGATAGCTCGTTATCATCTGCTGGAAATAATCCCCGGCCTCCTGATATCTCTCATCATCGTAAACAATCATCCCCACTTCGTAGAGCGAATTGTCGGCATACTGGCTTTTGGGGAACAGTTCGACAAGTTTGATATGGGTTTCAACAGCGCCGGATTTATTGCCCGCAAGCTTTTTCGTCAGCGCCAGGCGGAAATATGCGGAGTCAAGGCTTTCTGCATTGGGATACTTGTTAATGACAGCCTGGAATACATCGGCCGCGTTGTTATAACGATCTTCCTGGTAGTACGTCCAGCCAACAGCCTCCATGGCATCAGAAGCAATCGCCTCGCCGGGAAATTCCTCGTACACGATCTGATAATTTTTGCGTGCCAGAGCATAATTTTCGATCTGGAAATTAGCCTCTCCGAGAAGATAATACCCTTTCACAACCATACTCCTGTCATCAACCACGTTAATTACATCGTTCATCATGGTAATTGCATTTTTGTAATCTCCGAGCCTGAAATAGGACTCACCCATCTTGAAGCGGCAAATATTTTTAAGGGTGCTCTCCGGGTAAAGTCTGAAGACACTACCGAATGCCTCCACGGCACCTTCAAAATCATCCATATTCTGATAGGTTACGCCAAGGCTGTACCACGCCCAGTCGGCAACTTCGCTTTTAGGGAATTTTACAGCTACCTTCTTATAGGTTTCCGTCGCCATTCTGTAATTTTTCAAATTGTAATGAGATTCGCCAATATTGTAAAGCGCCTCGGAAGCATGAACGCTCTGGGTATATTTTGATGTCATACTTTCAAGTACGGCAATAGTTTCTTTATATTTTTTAAGTTGGAAATAAGCCCGCCCCTCGAGGAAAAGTACTTTGTCAAGTATCTCTGCCGAAGGATATTCCTTCTGTATGCGGCCGGTCAGTTGAATTGTTTTTGAAAACTCCTTGAGATAGAAATGCGAACCGGCGATAAGAAATCTGACGTTGACAATATATTCCGAAGAAGGATAATTATCCAGGAAACGTTCAAACTCCCTGATCGCCATTTTATACATGCCCTCGGTATAGAGGCCGACAGAGTATTTGTAGTCCCTATTCTCTCTAGTGTTTGCCACCTGGGCAGGAGAACGTGATGCAAAAAACGTTAATAGCAGACACATAATCAGGACTGTTGTTTTTTTAAAATCTACACTCTTAATTTCCAACGGTATTCTCATAAATCAAGTTCCATGTTCCATATTTATTATATCACGTTTGGAGGAACACTTCACAAACCAACAGTGCAAAGTAAAAATATTACTTATAATCTGTAATTACACAGTATTATTGCGAAGTCGCGAGGAAAAAAATGAACAATAGAATTGAAAACAAACACAAATTCAATTATTTTATTGTATATTATTTGTAATTACAAAACAATTTCGTCAAATTTTAATTATTGCAACATAATATAAGATGACCAGGTTAAAGTCAATGATTTTGAGATTAAAATTTGTGATATTTATTTCAATGCTTAACTATTTACCTTATAAGAGTTGTGAAAAAAACCTAATAACTTAAATTTGAATATAAAATATCGAACCCAAAATCAATAATCTGAACTCTGAAAATGATGACAAAAACACCGGAATATCCTGATATTATTACGTTCCTTGAATCCCATGCCGATCCTAAAGCAATTGAAGGGATGGCAAGGTTTAAGATTACTGCGAAAACTGTCTACGGCGTCTCCATACCCCTTCTTAGAAACATGGCGAAGGAAATCGGCAGGAACCACGAACTTTCTTTGAGGCTCTGGCAGAATGAATCTCGTGAAACACGCATTCTTGCCGGTATGATTTGTGATCCGAAAATGGTTGCCGAAGATTTGATGGAGCAATGGGTAAAAGATTTCGATTCCTGGGAAATATGCGACCAGACAATAATGAACCTTTTCGAAAAAACATCATTTGCCTGGGACAAAGCTGTTGAATGGAGTTTAAATAAAGAAGAGTTTGTTAAACGTTCCGGATTCGTCCTCATGGCACGTCTCGCAGTAAGTGATAAAAAGGCTGATGACAAAAGGTTTGAGCAGTTTTTCCCGATAATAAAACGCGAGGTTCATGATGACCGCAATTTTGTCAAAAAGGCAGTCAACTGGGCACTCAGACAGATTGGGAAGCGCAGTTTATATCTCAACGAAAAGGCTGTCAAAACTGCCAGGGAGATTAAACAGGCTGATTCAAAATGCGCACAGTGGATAGCTCATGATGCACTTAGAGAGCTTGAAAGTGAAAAGATTCAGAGCCGTTTGAAAAAGTAAAAATGCACATAACGGAAAAAGTTCTTGTGCAAAATGCCCTGAAAAAGTATTAAATTGAGGATTATCATGTTAATCAGCATACAAGAATTTGTATTAAATACAATCCTCCATCCCCCCAAAGAGGGGCTAAAAATAATCAACAACTGCAAAAACAAGCCCTCCTCCGGGAGATTTACGGGGTTAACTTGATAAGTGATTTATTTATTATATTGAAACTTATGCGATCAAATATCGAAAACATGAATAAATACATTTAACATTGTACTTTAATCTTTAAACATTTTTAGATAAATAAGTTATCCGAATGAATATTTTAAACAGTGTCCGGAAAAAAATCAGCGCTATCCATTCCAACAATATAAACGCTCATAAATTCGGCACATTTGGCGGTGTTTTCACTCCTGATGTTCTGACTATTCTTGGCGTAATCATGTACCTGCGCCTTGGATGGGTTGTGGGCAATGCAGGTTTTCTCGGCGCTGTAGCTATAATACTCATGGCCAAAACGGTTACGCTCTGTACCGGTCTTTCGATGGCTTCTATTACAACTAATATAAAAATCGGCACCGGCGGAGCGTATTCGATTATTTCAAAATCTCTCGGGCTTGAGGCAGGAGGAAGTGTAGGGATACCTTTTTATATCTCTCAGACACTCTCTGCGGCACTGTATATCCTCGGCTTTACCGAAGGCTGGCTGCGACTATTCCCCAATCATTACCCGCTGCTCGTATCCTCAATTGTATGGTTGAGCCTTCTAATCATTTCGTACGCCAGCGTACGATTTGCAATAAGAATCCAGTATATTATAATGGTTATTATTGGATTATCGATTCTTTCCGTTATCCTGACACCCTCACGACCTGCGCACGAATTTGAGCTTATAGGAACGTTTGAAAAAGCCGGTTTCTGGAGGGTATTTGCAATCTTTTTCCCCGCGGTAACCGGTATTATGGCCGGCGCCAATTTATCCGGCGAGTTACAGAATCCGCGTCGGGCAATACCGCTCGGGACATTAAGCGCAATCGGTGTTACCATGTTGATTTATATCGGATTAGCATTTGTTACGGCAAAACATATCACTCCATACGAGCTTCGGTCAAATCAGATGGCTCTGATTGATAACGCTTTATGGAGTCCTATTGTCATTGCAGGAGTACTTGCGGCAACGTTTTCTTCGGCACTGGGAAGTATGGTGGGAGCACCCAGGATTTTACAGGCGCTTGCCGAAAAGAAAACCGTTCCTTATTCTAAAATATTTTCCGCAAAATCCTCCAACAACGAGCCTCGAAACGCAATAGCCTTAACGGGAATTGTAATCATAATTGCGATCTTCGCAGGAAACCTCGATGCACTGGCTTCACTCATTACTATGTTCTTTCTTATTACTTACGGCATCTTGAATTCAGTCGTTTTCATCCAGCAATATATGAACATCATCAGCTTCCGCCCGACCTTTAAAGTCCCCCGCTTCGTACCGCTTTTCGGCGCGGTAAGCTGTATAGTAATAATGTTTTTAATAAATACAATATTCAGTATTATAGCGCTTTTAACTATCATTGCTCTATATGTATGGCTGACCAAAAAAGGACTGGAATCCGAATCGGGCGATATTCGCGGCGGAATGTTTTTAGTACTGTCCGAAAGAGCATCCAGAATTGCGGCAAAATTCCCACGCCATCAGGTTACCTGGAAACCGGATCTGCTCATTCCGATAGACAATCCTAAAATGTGGGCAGGGTCTCTTCTCTTAATCAGGAGTATTACCTATCCTTCAGGAAGTATCTTCGCTTTTACAGTGAGAAACAGAAATATTGAAAAAACTGAAAACGATCTAAACGAACTTCTTAATCCTCTAAGTAATGAAAACATACTTGTTAATTCAGCAATCATAGAGGATAGTGATTTTTTACATGGCGCCAAATTGGTAATGCAAACACTGAAAAGCGGAACATTTCGTCCCAACACCTTATTCCTTACCCTGGGTAGCAATACAAATAACGATGAAATGATAAATGAACTGGTTTCATATACAGTAAAATATAAACTTGGAGTGATGATCCTTTATCAGTACAAACGTATGGCTTTCGGTCTCCAGAAAGACCTGAACCTCTGGCTTAGAGATGAAAGCCCCAACTGGCATCTTGCAATGTTAATAGCCCTGCAGCTTCAATTGAACTGGCGCGGAAAGTTAAATGTAATAACTGTGGCATCGGAGCAAAAAAATGTCAGGCGTTTATCAACTTTTCTCGAGCACTTGGGCGATCAGGTTCGGCTCCCTTCCATGACTGAATTTCATGTTCTGGTCGGGAATTTTCAAGATATACTTGGAACGGCTCCGAGAGCGGATTTAAATATTTTTGGCCTTGCGGAAGATTTATCTTTCGGTTTTATGCGAAACGCTCCGAAAAAAACTAAATCCTCATGTATTTATATCGGTGATTCCGGACAGGAAAGCGCACTGATCTGATAAATATCAAATAAGGAACAGGTTATGGCACAACATATTGGCATTGTGGCATGCAGTGCAGAGGGAGCATCGCTGTGTTATCGGACTATCTGTACTGAAACTTCCGGGATTATGGGTGATTTTAACCATCCCGAAATCACAATGCACACTCGCCCGCTTGCAGAATACATGGAACCTATTTATGCCGGCGACTGGAAGAGTGTTGCCGAACTCATGCTGAATTCAACACGCATAATTGCACGGGCGGGAGCGGATTTTGCGATATGCCCCGATAATACAATTCATCAGGCTCTTCCTTATGTGCTGCCAAAGTCTCCGATACCCTGGCTTCACATTGCGGACATGGTTGGAGAGGAAGCAGTGCGTAAAGGCTTTAAAAGAGTGGGCTTAACAGGGACAAAATATCTCATGACCGGCCCGGTATATCCCGATGCCTTTGAAAAGTTTGGCATAACTATTGTAATTCCGGACGAAAATGACCGTGAGAAGATAGACACCATCATCTTTAAGGAACTTGTCAACGGAAAATTTCTTAAAAATTCAAGATTGTACTTTAACGCGGTTATCGAAAAGCTCAAACAGCATGGTTGTGAAGCGGTCACTCTTGGCTGTACCGAAATTCCACTGATAGTAGACCCGAACGACTGTCCTCTTCCAACACTTGATTCGACACGCCTGCTTGCAAAAGCAGCCATAAAAAAAGCTCTCGAATAAGCCTGATATTGAGGAAGAAAAATTATGTCCCGTATCCGTCTTTCTTTCATGACAGAATGTAGGGTAAAGAGATAAACGGTCTTACTGTAAGGCTTGAAAAACACGGCTGTTTAACATGACAAAACGCGAAGTAGTAAAACGAGTTCTCGACGGAGAAATTCCACCGTATGTACCATGGTCATTTTCTTTCACAGTGGAAGCGAAAGAAAAGCTCGTTACTCATTTCGGCCACGATGATATTATCTCTGCTGTCGAAAACCATGTTATCGGACTGGGAAGCGACATCGGTTTTTTCACCGAAATCGGCAGCAACTGTGTCCGTGATATTTTCGGTGTTGTCTGGGACAGGAACATTGATAAAGATATTGGCAACGTTAAAGAACATGTGCTTTCTGAACCCAACCTTGCCGGCTATGATTTCCCCGATCCTCTTGACAGTCGTTTTTTCGTGGATATTCCAGGACTGATTGCAACTTACGGAGATCTGTTCAGGGTTTATCAGATAGGTTTTTCGCTCTTTGAAAGAGCTTGGACACTCCGCGGCATGGAAAACCTTATGATGGATTTTTATGATCACCCCGGATTTGTCCGCGACCTTTTCAACGCTATTGCCGATTATAACATCGCACAGATCCATGAAGCGTTGAAATACGATATTGATGCTATCTACTTTGGCGATGACTGGGGGCAGCAACGTGGCCTGCTCATGGGGCCTGCTGTATGGAAGAAATTTAATTATCCCG